>CAZGRT010000148.1:0-16967 GCA_964528225.1 uncultured Thermodesulfobacteriota bacterium
GGGCGTCGGGGACCCGCCCTAGCCGGCGCTGACGGACGTGAAGACCAGGCGGCTCTCCGCCCGCATCCCGTGGGGCTCCCCCGAGGGGGCGAAGACCACGGACCCCGGCGATACCGGGTGCGCGCCGCCGTGGGAGAGGAACCACCCGGACCCCTCCTGGACCACCCAGACGTGGTCTCCCGCGTGGGCGTGGGGGTGGATCTCCTGGCCGGGCTCCAGGCACCACAGGGTGACCCGGGCGTGGGCGCCCTCGGCGACGGGCACCTTGGTGGCCTTCCCGGCGGAGAAGGAAGCCATCTCCGAGGCGGTGCAGATCTTCATCGGTCGTCCGTCCTTTTCCATAGAACGCGCCGTGCCGGGTCCTCGCGGCGGCGCTACTTCTTCCGGGAGGCCTTCTCGGCGATGCCGGAGGTCCCGAACCGCCTCTCGAGCTCCCGGGCGACCGCCGCGGGCGGGATGTCCCGGCTCCCCAGCAGCACCAGGCAGTGGAACGCCAGGTCGGCGAGTTCGGACACCAGGGCCTCGTCCGCCCCGGACTTCGCGGCCAGCACGACCTCCACCGCCTCCTCCCCCACCTTCTGGAGGATCTTGTCCTCTCCCCGCGCGAGGAGGCGGCACACGTAGGAGTCGGGGCTGGGGTTGGCCTTGCGGTCCAGCACCACGGCGTACAGTCGGTCGAGGATGCCCCCGCCTCTCGTGTCCATCGGTCAGAGCCTCACCGGGATGCCCCGCTCGGCGAGGTAGCGCTTCACCTCCTCCACGGTGGTCTCCCGGTAGTGGAAGATGCTCGCGGCGAGCACGGCGTCGGCGCGCCCCTCGGCCACGGCCTCGTACAGGTGCCGGGCGGTGCCCGCCCCTCCGGAGGCGATGACGGGGATCGTCACGGCGTCGGAGATCGCCCGGGTCAGCGGGATGTCGTACCCGTCCTTGGTCCCGTCCCGGTCCATGCTCGTGAGCAGGATCTCGCCCGCCCCCAGGGCCTCCATGCGCCGGGCCCAGCCCACCGCGTCGATGCCTGTGGGCCGGCGTCCGCCGTGGGTGTAGACCTCCCAACCGTCGGCGACGTCCTCGCCCCGCCGCTTGGCGTCCACCGCGACGACGATGCACTGGGAGCCGAAGCGCCGAGAGGCCTCCTCCACGAACTCGGGCCGGTGTACGGCCGCCGTGTTGATGGAGACCTTGTCGGCGCCGGCCAGGAGGAGCCGCCGCACGTCGTCGATCACCCGCACCCCGCCGCCGACGGTGAGCGGCATGAAGATCTTCTCCGCCGTGGCCCGCACGACGTCGATGATGATGTCGCGCTCGTCGCTGGAAGCCGTGATGTCGAGGAAGGTCAGCTCGTCCGCGCCCTGGGCGTCGTAGACCGAGGCGTTCTCCACGGGGTCCCCGGCGTCCCGCAGCTCGACGAAGTTGACGCCCTTGACGACCCGGCCCGACTTCACGTCCAGGCAGGGGATGATGCGCTTGGCGAGCATTCGAGGGTTCCTTGCAAGGTTGGACGGGTGACCGGGCGCATCCGCCCCCACCCGCAGTCCGCGCCGCCGCCTACCGCTTCCCCTCGGCCACGGCCATGGCCTGGGCCAGGTCGAGGGTGCCCTCGTAGAGCGCGCGGCCCGTGATCACGCCGGCGACGCCGTCCGCCTCCAGGGGCTTGAGGCGCCGGATGTCGTCGAGGCTCGACACCCCGCCCGAGGCGATGACCGGGACCCCGCACGCCCGGGCGAACTCCCCGGTGGCGTCCAGGTTCACGCCGGTCTGCATCCCGTCGCGCTCGATGTCCGTGAAGATGAACCCGGCCGCCCCGGCGGCGGCGAGGCGCCTGCCGAGGTCCACGGCGGGTGTCTCGCTCACGTCGGCCCACCCCCGCACCGCCACCCGCCCCCCCCGGGCGTCGATCCCGACCAGGATGCGCCCGGGGTGGCCCGCCGAGAGGCGCTCCACGAGGCCGGGGTCCTCCAGGGCCACGGTGCCGAGGATCGCAAAGTCGATCCCCTCCCCGAGCAGGCGCTCCGCCGTGGCCGCGTCGCGGATGCCGCCTCCCAGTTCCAGGGGCACGGCCACCGCCCGGCGGATCGCCCTCACGGCCTCGAGGTTCTCCGGCCGCCCGGCAAAGGCGCCGTCCAGGTCCACCACGTGGATGCGGCGGGCTCCCTCGGCCTCCCACCGGGCCGCCACGGCACCCGGGTCGCCGGAGTACACGGTGTCGTCCTCCATCCGGCCCTGGCGCAGGCGCACGCAGCGCCCTCCCTTGAGGTCGATGGCCGGGATGACGATCATGCTCCCCCCTCCCCGCGCACCCGGTCCCAGAAGCCGCGCAGAAGAGCCAGCCCCACGCGCTGGCTCTTCTCCGGGTGGAACTGGCTTGCGTAGATGTTCCCCCGCGCGGCGCTGGAGGCGAACTCGACCCCGTAGCGGGTGGTGGTGGCCACCACGTCCGGGTCCTCGGGGACGGGGTAGTAGGAGTGCACGAAGTACACGAAGGCGCCGTCCTCCACCCCGCGCAGCACCGCGACGTCCTTCTTCTTCCAGATCCGGTTCCAACCCATGTGGGGCACCTTGAGGCGGGAGCCGCCCTCCTCGAGCCCCCCGGGGAACCGGACCACGCGGCCGCGGAAGATCCCGAAACCCGGGGTGCGCCCGTGCTCCTCGCTCTCCTCGAAGAGGAGCTGATAGCCCACGCAGATGCCCAGGAACGGCACGCCCTCGAGGATCTTGTCGCGCACGGGCTGCGCCAGCCGGTAGGACTCGAGCTTGGCCATGCAGTCGCGGAACGCCCCCTGGCCCGGCAGCACGAGGGCCCGCGCGTCCCGCACCCGGGCGGGGTCGCGGGTCAGCTCGGCGGGCACCCCCAGGGACTCGATGGCCTTCTGCACGCTCCGGAGGTTCCCGGAATCGTAGTCGACGATCACCACCGACACGTCACAGGCTCCCCTTGGTGGACGGCACGCCCTGGCGCCGGGGCTCCCGCGACGTCGCGCGGTCCAGCGCCCGCCCGAAGGCCTTGAAGACGGCCTCGATCACGTGGTGCGCGTTGCGGCCCGAGAGGACGCGGACGTGCACCGTGGCCCCGGCGCTGCGGCCGAAGGCCTCGAAGAACTCCCGGAAGAGCTCGATGTCCACGTCGCCCACCTTCCCCGGGGCCAGGCCGTCGTCGTAGGAGACGTGCACCCGGCCGGAGAGGTCCAGCGCGACAGACGCCAGGGCCTCGTCCATGGGAACGGTGGCCTCCCCGTACCGGGCGATCCCGGAGCGGTCGCCGAGCACCTGGGCCACGGCCGCGCCCAGCGCGATCCCCACGTCCTCCACCGTGTGGTGGAAGTCCACGTGGAGGTCTCCCCGGGCTTCCACGTCCAGGTCGAAGAACCCGTGCACGGCCACGTGGGTGAGCATGTGGTCGAGGAAGCCGATGCCCGTTCCCACCTTCGCCGCCCCCGCGCCGTCCAGGTCGAGGCGCACGCGGATGTCGGTCTCCTTCGTCTTTCGGGCGATCTCCGCCACTCGTTCCATGGGGTCTCCTGTTCGCTCGGGGATACCGTGCAGGAAGAGGCTCCGCCCGGCGTCTGCGGCGGTGCCGGCTCCTAGTCCGCGCGACCGCGCGTGGCTCTCCCCACCCGGACCTCCACCGCCCGGGCGTGGGCCTCCAGGCCCTCGAGCCGCGCGATGTGGACGACCTGGGGCGCCAGCTCTGCCAGGGACTCTCGGGAAAAGGCCACCACGCTCGACCGCTTCACGAAGTCCTCCACCCCGAGGGGGGAGAAGAACCGGGCGGTTCCCGCCGTGGGCAGGACGTGGTTCGGCCCGGCCGCGTAGTCGCCCAGCGCCTCGGGAGTGTGGTGGCCCAGGAAGATCGCCCCGGCATGGCGGATGGCCCCCAGGGCCTCCCACGGAGCCTCCACGGCGAGTTCCAGGTGCTCCGGCGCGAACTCGTTGGCGAGCTCGCACGCGCGCGCCACCGAGCCCACGACGAGCACCGCACCCCGCTCGCTCCAGCTCCGGGTCGCGGTCTCCCTGCGCCCGAGCCGGGCGAGTTGCTCCTCCACCTGGAGGGCCACGGCCTGCCCGAACTCCCGGTCGGTGGTCACGAGCACCGCCGTCGCCATCTCGTCGTGCTCGGCCTGGCTCAGGAGGTCCGCCGCCACGTGGGCGGGTTCGCCGGAGCCGTCGTTCACCACGAGGATCTCGCTCGGCCCGGCCACCATGTCGATGTCCACGCGGCCGTACACGAGCCGCTTCGCCGTGGCCACGTAGATGTTTCCCGGGCCGACGATCTTGTCGACGGGTGCGATCGTCTCGGTGCCCCACGCCAGGGCGCCCACCGCCTGGGCCCCCCCCACGCGGTAGACCTCCCGCACGCCGACGATCCAGGCGGCGGCCAGAACGTGGGCGTTCACCGCGCCCCCGGGGGTGGGGCTCACCAGGGCGATCCGCCCCACGCCGGCCACGCGGGCCGGGATGGCGTTCATGAGGACGCTCGACGGGTAGCTGGCCTTGCCCCCGGGCACGTACAGCCCCACCGCGTCCAGGGGGGTCACCCGCTGCCCGAGGATGGCGCCGCCCTCCTCGACGAACCACGAGCGGTCGAGCTGGCGCTCGTGGAACGCCCGGATCCTGCGGGCGGCCAGGTCCAGGGCGTCGCGGTCGTCCCCGGGCAGCGACAACCACGCCTTCTCGAGCTCCGCCTCCGAGACGCGCAGCTCCCCGGGGGCGAACCGCACCCCGTCGAAGCGCTCCGTGTACTCCACCACCGCGGCGTCGCCGCGGGCGGCCACCTCCGCGAGGATGTCGCGCACCGCCCCCTCGACCGCGGCGCCGTCGTTGACCCCGCGCGCCGTGATCCGGGCCCACGCCTCTCGGAACCCGGGCTGTCCGTCGACGAGAACCCGCTTCATGACGAAGCCTCCAGGCAGGCCCGGAGCGCCCTCACGAGCCCGGCGATCGGCTCCGTGCGCGTCTTCATGCTGGCCCGGTTCACGATGAGCCGGGAGGTCGACTCCAGGATGGTCTCCACCTCCACCAGGCCGTTCTGGCGAAGGGTCTCGCCACTGCTCACGAGGTCCACGATCTGCTCCGAGAGGCCCACCAGAGGGGCGAGTTCGATCGAACCGTAGAGCTTGATCACCTCGGCCTGGACGCCCTTGCCGCGGTAGTGGGCCTCGGCCAGGCGCGGGTACTTCGTGGCCACGCGCACCCGGGAGCTCCCGGCCGTGCCCCCACCCTCCCGGGCGCTGGCGGGCTCGGCCACCACGAGGCGGCAGTATCCGAAGCCTAGGTCCAGGGGCTCGTAGACCTCGGGCTGCTGCTCCAGGAGCACGTCCTTGCCCACCACGCCGAGGTCGGCCGCCCCGTGCTCCACGTAGGTGGCGACGTCCTGGCTTCGCACGACGAGGAAGCGGTACCCGGGAACGTCGAGCACCAGGCGCCGGGAGTCGTCCGCCGCCGCCCCGCACGGCACCCCGCACCGCGCGAGCAACTCCAGGGTTTGCTGCAAGATCCTGCCCTTGGGCAGGGCGAGAGTCAACCGGCTCGTGCCCCCTTCCACCGGGGTGCACACGGCCTTCGGGCTCTGTCCGGGCTTCATTCCTTGACCCTCCGGATGCGCGCCCCGAGGCCCTCGAGCTTGGACTCCAGGGACTCGTACCCCCGGTCGAGGTGGTACACGCGGGAGACCACGGTGGTCCCTTCGGCGACGAGGCCGGCCAGGACCAGCGCGGCGCTCGCCCGCAGGTCGGTCGCCATGACCCGGGCCCCCGAGAGCTTCCCGACGCCCCGCACCACGGCGCTCGCCCCCTCCGCCTTGATGTCGGCCCCCATCCGGTTCCACTCGGGCACGTGCATGAAGCGGTTCTCGAACACCCGCTCCGTGATCACGCTCAGGCCCCGGCCGCGGGCCATCAGGGCCATGAACTGCGCCTGCATGTCCGTCGGGAACCCCGGGTACGGACTCGTGCGCACGTCCACGCTGCGCGCGGGGGGCCTCCCGCGGACGCGGGCCCCGCCCGCCCCCAGGTCCTCCACCTCGGCCCCCGCCTCCCTCAGCTTCTCCACCAAGGCGTCGAGGTGGTCGAGCCGCGCCGCCTCCAGCCGCACGTCCCCCCCGCACAGGGCCGCGGCGACCAGGAAGGTGCCGGTCTCGATCCGGTCGGGGATCGGCTGGTGGTCGTAGGGCCGCAGCCCCTCCACCCCCTCCACTTCCACCACCGCCGAACCCGCCCCCCGGATGCGCGCGCCCATGGACCGCAGGCACTCCGCCAGATCCACGACCTCGGGCTCCCGGGCGGCGTTCTCGATGACCGTCGTGCCGTCCGCCAGGCTCGCCGCCATCATCAGGTTCTCGGTGCCCGTGACCGTGGGGATGTCGAGCACCACGCGCCCGCCCCGGAGGCGCTCGGCCTCCACGTCGACGTACCCGTGCTCCAGACGGACCCGAGCGCCCAACGCCTCGAGGCCCCGCAGGTGGAGGTCGATGGGCCGCGCACCGATGGCGCACCCGCCGGGCAGGCTCACCCGCGCGCGGCCGAAGCGCCCTACCAGCGGCCCCAGCACGAGCACCGAGGCCCTCATCGTCTTCACCAGGTCGTAAGGGGCCTCCCGGCCCGGAACGTCGCCGGCGTCCACCCGCAGCCCCCCGCCCTCGGGCTCCACCCGGGCCCCGAGGTGCCCCAGCAGGCGCCCCAGGGTGCGCACGTCGGCGAGCCGGGGGACCTCCCGCAGCCGGCTCTCCCCGGGCGCCAGGAGGGCGGCCGCCATGAGGGGCAGCACGGCGTTCTTCGCCGGGCTGACGCGGACCGTGCCCCGGAGGGGGCTCCCGCCTTCGATCACGATGCTGTCCACTGCACCCTCCGCCCTATCGGCCGTCCGGCTCCCGCGACCCGGAACCCAGGGCAGCCGCCAGCGACGCCACGGCCACCCGCTCCCGCCCGGCCAGGTCGGGGACCAGTTCCACCGACGCATACCCGCCGGCGCTCTCGAACGCCTCCCGCACCGCGGCGCCCTGGCCCGCGCCGAACTCCACCGCGACGAACCCGCCCGGGGCGATGCTCCCTGGCGCCGAGCGCGCGATCCTCCGGAGCACCTCGAGCCCGTCCTCCCCCCCGTCCAGGGCCGCCCGGGGCTCGTACCGTCCGACTTCCGGGTCCAGCCCGTCGATATCCCCGGCCGGGACATAGGGCGGATTGGAGACCACCGCGTCGAAATGCCTGCCCGCGACGGCCCCGAAGAGGTCCCCGCGACGGAACTCCAGCCGGTCGGCGACCCCGTGCCTCGCCGCGTTGGCCCGGGCCACCTCCAGGGCGTCCTCGGAAACGTCGACGGCGAAGCCGGTCCACCCCGGGCGCTCCACCAGCAGCGCGACCGCCACGGCGCCCGACCCCGTCCCCACGTCGAGGAGGCACCCCGCGGGCCCCATCCTGCGCGCGGCCGCCTCCACCAGGGTCTCGGTCTCCGGCCGCGGCGACAGGACGCGGCGGTCCACGGCGAACGGCAGGGACCAGAACTCCCGGGTGCCGGTGATGTGGCAGACCGGCTCCCGGCGCGCCCGCCGGCGGACCACCTCCCGGTAGGACTCCACTTCCCGCGGTTCCAGGGGCTTGTCGAACTGCAGATAGAGCTGGATGCGCGCCACCCCGAGCACGTGGGCCAGGAGGACCTCGGCGTCGAGCCGGGGGTTCGGCACCCCCTTCTCTCCGAGCCAGGAGGCGGTCAGGCGGAGGAGTTCCAAGGAGGTGGGCGGCACGGGCTCAGGCCCCCTGCCGTCCCATGGCCTCCGCTTGGGCCTCGGCCGTGAGGGCCTCCACGAACGGGTCGATCTCCCCCTCCATCACGGCGTCCAGGCGGTGCAGCGTGAGGTTCACCCGGTGATCGGTCACCCGGTTCTGGGGGAAGTTGTAGGTGCGGATCCGCTCGCTGCGGTCCCCCGACCCCACCAGGGACCGCCTCTCCTCGCTGCGCTCGGCCTCGGCCTCCCGCTGCACCCGCTCGAAGAGGCGCGCCTTCAGGATCTGGAGCGCCCGCGCCCGGTTCTTGTGCTGGGACTTCTCGTCCTGGCAACTGACCACGATCCCGCTCGGGAGGTGGGTCACCCGCACGGCCGACTCGGTGCGGTTGACGTGCTGCCCCCCCGCCCCCCCGGCGCGGAACACGTCGAACCGCAGGTCGTCCGGCCGGATCTCCACGTCCACGTCGTCCGCCTCGGGCAGGACGGCCACGGTCACCGCCGAGGTATGGATGCGGCCCGAGGCCTCGGTGACCGGGACCCGCTGGACCCTGTGGACGCCGCTCTCGAACTTGAGACGGCTGTACGCCCCCCGGCCGCGGATCAGGGCGATCACCTCCTTGAGGCCCCCGATCCCGGTCTCGTTGACGCTCAAGACCTCCACGCGCCACCCCTGCTCCTCCGCGTAGCGCGTGTACATGCGCAGGAGGGCGGCCGCGAACAGGGCGGCCTCCTCGCCGCCGGTCCCCGCCCGGACCTCCAGGATGACGTTCTTCTCGTCGAGGGGGTCCTTCGGGAGCAGCAGGGCGCGGACCGCCGCCTCGGCCTCGGAGACGAGCCGCTCCGCCTCCGCCAGTTCCTCCTCGGCGAGCGCCTTCATGTCGGGATCGGACAGGAGGGAGCGGGCCTGGTCGGCCCTCTCGCGGAAGCGGCGGTAGTCCCGGTACGCCTCCACGACCTCCCGCAGCTCCGCGTGCTCCTGCGTCAGGCGGCGATAGGCTTCCAGGTTGGACAGGGACTCGGGGTCGGCCAGTTCGCGGGTGAGACGATCGTAGCGGCCTTCGACCTCCGCGAGCTTCTCGGTGATGTCCACATGTGCCTCGCGGTGGGGAACGTTCAGGCGGAGAAGACCGCCTCCAACTCGCGCCGGACGTCGTCGGCCTCGCCGCAGGCGTAGGCCCCCTCGGGGCAGCGCCCCCGGAGGCAGCCCGGCCCGGCGCCGGAGAGGAGGCGCGGCGCCAGGGGAGCCGCGGCCCGGAGCATGCACAGGGCCAGCGCCCGGATCTCCCACTGGGCCCGCCGGCACAGGCGCAAGGAGAAGAAGTGGTGGAGCTCCCGCGCGTTCATGGAGACCACGATCTTGGTCTCGCACGCGTTGGGCAGGATGTACCGGGCGTCCTCGGCGGGGATGCCGTCATCCACCATCCGGGCGTAGAAGGCCCAGAGGTCCTCCAGCCTCGCCCGGAAGGCCTCCGCCACGTCCGGCCGCGCCTCCACGCTCGGCGGGACCACGGCGTTCACCTCCCGCAGGGTCACGTAGCGCTGGCTCTGCTGGGAGTAGGAGGCGACCCGGTGCCGCACCAGTTGGTGCGAGCAGGCCCGGCTGATGCCCTCCACGCCGAACACGAACTGTGCGTGCTCCAGCGCGGACAGGTGGCCCATGGAGCGGAGCTTGCCCAGGAGGGACCCGACCTCGTCGTCGGAGAGATCCCTCGCCAGGTCTCCGATGCCGCGCGGCGAGTAGCAGAGCCTCGCGGCCAGCGCGACCGTGCGCTCGGGGTCCGGCGTGTGGCCGAGAACCCGGGCAACCGGGACCATCGGCACTAGGTCTTCTTCTGCTGGCCGTACTTGCGCAGGAACCGGTCGACCCGCCCGGCGGTGTCGAGCATCTTCTCCTTGCCCGTGAAGAACGGGTGGCACTCGGAGCAGATTTCGGTCTTGATCTCCGGCCGCGTGGACCGGGTCTCGAAGGTGCTGCCGCAACTGCAGGTCACCACCGACTTCTCGTAGTTGGGATGGATGCCTTCCTTCATGGCTTCTCCTCGGTGCGGTCCGACGTGCGGCCCGGATGTTCGGAACCGCGGAGGATATCACCCGTCGTCCCGGCGAGGCAAGGCGCAGCCTCTGCCAGGACGCCGCCATTCTGGCAGGAAGCCGGTGGGGCGCGGTCCGGTCGAGAACAGTGGCGCCGAACGCCTCCACGTCCCCGCGCTGCCGCGCCCTCATGTTGCAGGGGGATCCGGCCCGGCTCCTCCCTCGTCTCGACCGAGAGACGTAGCTCGGCGGGAAACAGGGCCGTCGTCCCAGTTTGCCTCCCGTTGCTCAGTCGCCCCGCAGGCGTCCCGGGACGCTCATCGAAAAGGGTTGGCGATCCGGAGTGTTTCCACCGTCTGCCCGTGCTGGAGGTCTTCGGTCCACAACGTGGTGGCTCGAGCTTGCAGCGCCGCCTCGACGATCAGGGCATCCCAGAACGAGAAGCCGCCCGCTTGAGACCGTCGGGCACCGCGCAGCACGAGGTCCTTGTCCACTTGGACGACGGGGAGGGCACAGAGATCGGCCAGGGCCTGCAGGGCCGTCGGCGGCGGCACCGGCAATGCGAGTTTCCGCGTGATGGCAACGTAGAACTCTTGAAGCACCTGCGTGCTCAGTACAGCCCGCCCGTCAGCCGTCTCCTGCCGTACCAACTCCCGCGCTGCCGCCTGCTTCTCGGGAGAATCCTCGTCGAATAGATAGACCAGTACGTTCGTGTCGAAGAACGACCTCACGGTTGGCGCTCGTGCAGTTCGTCGCGCGTCCACGAGCGCCCCCCGCTGCGTGCCCTCGCATGCTGCGACAAGGCGATCAAGTCCTCGACCGCCTCCCGCTCCCGCGTTCTCGCGCCCGCAAAGACCTCCAACGCCTCTTTGAGGAACGAGTTCACGGAGGTGCCGGTCTCCAGAGCCCGGATGCGCGCCCTTCGCAAGACTTCCTCGTCCACCGTGATCGTCAGGTTCGCCATCTCTGCTCCTCCGTTGTCGTGCTACACGATTCCTGTGTAGCACGACGCCACGGGACTGTCAAAGCCCCCTCCGCCCTACGTCAAGACGCCGTCATTCGGGCAGGACGCCGGTGCGGCGCGGTCCGGTCGCAAACAGAGTAGCGCCGAAACCGTGCCTCTGGCACGCGCCCTGTCCATGGTCGCCGAGGCGGCCCTCATCGTCCACAGCGGCGTCCTCCTGCGCTGCGCCGCTGCCGGCGCACTCAAGGGATCATCGACGCCGACCCACCGTGACCCGCCTCGTGTTGTCTCGTCAGGTCCGCGGGTGCTTTGGCTCGACGCTGCCCAACGGCGAACTCGCCGAGCGCTGCGAGCCTGCCACCGCTCACGCCCCCTCGACCGACTTCGAGGGACCCCGCGGGAAACCCGGCGATGGGGATGCCGCCCGCTTCGACAATGGGCTCCGGGCCCGGAACGCCCCGGGGACGCTTCGCAGACGGCCTTGTGCCTATGTTGCCCTTGTGTTTGACAACGCTGTTTGTTTGTGACTCAATATCACAAGCTTCCCCTCTCGTGCCGAGGAGGAAATCCCATGCCCAAGCCCCTCAAGGTCCCCGAGGCCACGATCAAACGGCTCTCGATCTACATGAGGGTTCTCAAGGATCTCGAGAAGAAGGGCGTGGACGTGGTGTCCAGCGCCGAACTCGCCGACATCTGCGGCGTCAACGCAGCCCAGATCCGCAAGGACCTCACCTACTTCGGCGAGTTCGGGATCCGGGGCGTCGGGTACTACGTCAAGGAGCTCCATTTCGACATCCGCAAGGTTCTGGGCCTGAACCAGCGGCGCAACGTGGCGCTGGTGGGGGTGGGCAACCTCGGCCGGGCCCTGCTGAGCTACCGGAACTTCGCCGAGCACGGCTACAACTTCGTGGCGGCCTTCGAAACCGACCCGGCCAAGATCGGCACGGTCATCGGCGGCAACATCCGGGTGGAGCCGCTGGAGAACATCGGGCGGGTCGCCGGGGAGAAGGAGATCGAGATCGTCATCATCACCACGCCCGCCCCCGCCGCCCAGGCCGTGGCCGACAAGGTCGTGGCGGCCGGCATCCGGGGCATCCTGAACTTCGCGCCCGTGCAGCTCCAGGTGCCGGAGGGGGTGAAGGTGAAGAAGGTGGACCTCACCACCGAGTTCGACAACCTGGTCTACCACCTCTACGCCCGCGCCCGCTGAGAAAGCCCCGATGGCCGACTGGGTCCTGGAAAACCCCGACGGGATCGACGCCGCGGAGATCGTGGTCGGCATCCCCTCCCGGAACGAGGCGGACGCCATCGCCTTCCCCACGGAGCAGGCCGCCTTGGGGCTCACGCGGTACTTTCCCGGCCGCAGGGCCGTGGTGGTCAACTGCGACAACGCGAGCAGCGACGGCACCAAGGAGGCGTTCTTCGGCGCCCGGTGCGAGGTGCCCCGGCTCTACGTCTCGACCCCCCCGGGTGTGACCGGGAAGGGGAACAACTTCCGGAACCTGTTCCGTCTGGTCCGGGAACTCAAGGCCCGGGCCGTGGTGGTCGTGGACGCGGATCTGAAGAGCATCTCCCCGAAGTGGATCAAGGCCCTCGGGGAACCCCTCTTCGACGACTTCGGCTTCGTGGCGCCCCTATACCTCCGACACAAGTACGACGGCACCATCACCAACAACATCGCCTACCCGCTCACCCGGTGCCTGTACGGGCGCCGGGTCCGGCAGCCCATCGGCGGGGACTTCGGCTTCTCGGGCGACCTGGCCCGCTACTACCTGGAGCACGAGACGTGGGACGACGACGTCGCCCACTTCGGCATCGACGTGTGGATGAGCACCCTGGCAATGTACTACCGGCAACCCATCACCCAGGCCTTCCTCGGCCGCCCCAAGATCCACCGCGCCAAGGACCCGGCCTCGGACTTGGGGCCGATGTTCCGGCAGGTGGTGGGCACGATCTTCCACCTGATGGAATCCTTCGCCTCGTTCTGGGAGGAGGTGCGCTGGAGCCGGCCCACGGCGATCTTCGGCTTCGGGCTCGGGGAGACCGAGATGCCCCCCCCGGTGGACGTGGACGTGGACGCGCTCTACGCCAAGCTGCAGGAGGGCGCCGCGACCCAGGCCGCGGTGTGGCAGGAGGTGCTCTCCCCGGTCACGATGGGGAAACTGCGCGAGGTCCTCGCCCTGGAACGGGCGCACTTCGAGTTCCCCACCGCGCTGTGGAGCCAGGCGCTCTTCGACGTGGCGGTGGCGTACCGGGACCGGATCCTCCCGAAGGTCCAACTCCTGGACTCCCTGTCCCCCCTCTACTTCGGGCGGACCCTGTCCTTCGTCCGGGCGACCGAAGGGATGGCGCTGGCCCAGGCCGAGGAGTACGTCGAGGAGCAGTGCCAGGCCTTCGAGGAGTCCAAGCCCTACCTCCTCGAGCGCTGGGGCGGCTGAAAGGAGCGTGCGGTGGCTCGAATCCTGATCGTCGACGACGAGGAGCACATCCGGACCCTGTACACCCTCGAACTCGAGGACGACGGCCACGAGGTGCGGGCCCTGGAGAGCGGGAAGGGTCTGACCGAGGTCATCGAGGGATTCGGCCCGGACGTGGTGATCCTCGACATCAAGATGGTCGACGTGAGCGGTCTCGACGCACTCCAGGAGGTCCGCAACCGGTTCTACGATCTGCCCGTGATCCTCTGCTCGGCCTACGGGTCCTACAAGGGCGACGTCAAGAGCATCGCGGCCGACTACTACGTCGTGAAGTCCTCGGACCTCACGGAGCTCAAGAAGCGAATCCAGGCAGCCCTGGAGGCCCGAATCCCGACTCCCTGACGGACGTCGGCTCGCGGGGCCCTCGCACCTCCGGCCCCGGTCCCCCTTACCCCCCGCCCGGGTCCTCTGCTACCCTTCGGCCCCCTTCCAAGGGGAGCCCTCATGGTCAAGTACATCGCGGTCGCGGGAAACATGGGCAGCGGGAAGTCCACCCTGGTGGAGTTCCTGTGCCGCCGGTATCCATCGATCCGCCCGTTCTACGAACGGAACGAGGAGAACCCCTACCTGGCCGACTTCTACTCCGACATGGGCCGCTGGGCGTTCCACTCCCAGGTGTACTTCCTCTCCCTCAAGTTTCGCGTCCACCAGGAACTCGACGCCTGCCCCCAGACCGTCATCCAGGACCGCACCATCTACGAGGACGCGGAGATCTTCGCGGAGAACCTCCACCGCAAGGGCTACCTGGCGGGCCGGGACTACGAGGCGTACCGCCGCCTGTACGCCACGATACTGCGGAGCATCCACCCGCCGGACCTCCGCATCTACCTGCGCTCGGGGCTGCGGACGATCCGCAAGCGCATCCGCCGGCGCGGCCGCGCCTACGAGGAGGGCATCGACTCCGGCTACCTCAAGGATCTCAACCGCCTCTACGACCGCTGGGTCGCCCGGTACGACCTCTCGCCGGTCCTCGTCCTCGACGCCGACCGCCTCGACTTCCTCCACGACCTGGTGCACCGGATCGAACTGCTCGAGACCATCGAGAAGCACCTGTAGCGCCGGCGGGAACCGGGGGGCCGGGGCACGCCTTCAAGCGGGGAGCCACCTCGCCATCCAGGCGTCCAGCGCCTCGACCGCCCGGCGGGCCTTGGCCTCCTTCACGGCCTTCTTGTCCCGCACCCGCTCCTCCAGCGGCGGCAGGAGCCCGAAGTTCAGGTTCATGGGCTCGAAGGGGCGGGTGGGCGAGGCGGTCACGTGCGCAATCAGGGCACCCACCGCCGTCTCCGGGGGCAGGGGGTCCGGGGTCCGGCCCTCGAGGCGCAAGGCCAGGTTCAGTCCGGCCCACAACCCCATGGCCGCGCTCTCCAGGTACCCTTCCACGCCGGTGATCTGGCCGGCCAACTGGACCCGGGGGTGGCGCCGCAGGCGCAGGTAGCGGTCGAGGAGCCTCGGCCCGTCCACGTAGGTGTTCCGGTGGAGGCTCCCCAGGCGGTGGAACACGGCCTTTTCCAGACCGGGGATGAGCCGGAACACCCTCTCCTGCTCCGGGTGGGCGAGCTTGGTCTGGAACCCGACGAGGTTCCAGCGCTCCCCCGACGCGTCCTCCCGGCGCAACTGGACCACGGCCCAGGGACGGCGCCCCGTGCGGGGATCCTCCAGGCCCACCGGCTTCATGGGGCCGAACAGAAGGGTCTTCGGACCCCGCGCCGCCAGGGTCTCCAGGGGCTGGCACCCCTGGAACACGCGCTCCTCCTCGAAATCCCGGGTCGGCACCACCCGCGCCGAAGTCAGCGCCTCGAAGAACCGGTCGAACTCCTCCCGGCTCATGGGGCAGTTGAGGTAGTCGTCCCCGCCCTTGCCGTACCGGGAAGCGGCGAACGCGACCGAGCGGTCGATCGAATCTCCCTCCACGATGGGCGCCATCGCGTCGTAGAAGTAGAGCGACCCGGAGCCCGTGAGTCCCGCGAGAGACGAGGCCAGGGCCTCGGAGGTGAGCGGCCCGCTCGCCACGACCACGTGACCCGAAGGCGGGACCTCGACTGCCTCTTCACGGACCGACTCGACCCCCGGAGCCCCGAGCACCCGGTCGGTGACCTCCCGGCTGAACGCCTCCCGGTCCACGGCCAGGGCCTGCCCGGCGGGCACGCGGTGGCGGCCGGCAGCCTCCATCACCACGGAGCCGAGCCGGGACAACTCTTCCTGGAGGAGGCCCGACGCCTGAGCGAGCCCCGTAGCTTTGAGGGAATTGGAGCAGACGAGTTCCGCCAGCAGGGGACTGCGGTGGGCCGGGCTGAAGCGCAGCGGCTTCATCTCCACGAGGCGCACCGGCACCCCGCGCCGGGCCAGCGTCCAGGCCGCCTCGCAGCCTGCCAGCCCCCCGCCGAGGACTCGAACCCTTTCGCACTCGTTCATCCGTGTCCTCGCTTCCCGCTCCGGGCGCCAGCGCCGTGCCCTCGGGGGCCGTAACCTCCAGCGCTCCTGCTGGTATTTGCCGGCGGCTTCGTCTATCTTGCTGTCGTGTGCGCGTTGACGGATCTTACGCGACTCGGAATACTAACGCACAAGCCTTCGTACATCGGGGAAAGGAGCCTGACCATGAGGCGCACGGTACTCTCGCTGCTTCTGACCGCCTCCCTCGCGCTGCCCGCCTGGGCGGGATCGCCCCTCTTCGAGGACGTGACCGGGAAGGCAGGGGTCGGCGACGCGGGCAACGGCAAGGGTGCGGCCTTCGCCGACTACGACAACGACGGCGACTGGGACCTGTACGTCTCCAACAAGGGCGGCGCCAACAAGCTCTACCGGAACGACGGTGACGGCAACTTCACCGACGTGACGGCCGAGGCAGGCGACAACCTGGGCGACGCCGGGTTCTGCATGGGCTCCGTATTCTTCGACTACGACAACGACGGCTGGGTGGACCTCTACATCCCCAAGGGCGGGCGCTACGAGATCGAGGCGAACCGGCTCCTGCGAAACGTCAACGGCCGTTTCGTCGACGTGACGGAGAAGGCCGGCGTGGGCTCGAAGGAGTTCACCTACGCCGCGGCCGCCGCCGACTACGACAACGACGGGTACCTGGACATCTACCTCGCCAACTACGGGGTGGGGGCCAAGAACATCCTGTACCGGAACAACGGGGACGGAACCTTCACCGACGTGACGGACGCCGCGGGCGTGGGCGATCGGTCCTGGTCGTGGATGGCCGCCTGGAGCGACGTCAACGGCGACGGGCGCCCCGACCTGTACGTGGTGAACGGCCGATATCCCGCCGGTGAGCCGAACACGCTCTACGTCAACAACGGCGACGGCACCTTCCGCGATGCCTCCCGGGAATCCGGCCTCGCCGACCCCAACTGGGGCCTCGGCGCCGCGTTCGGCGACGTGGACCGCGACGGCGGCCAGGACGTGGTCGTGTCCAACTACGTGGGTCCCAACGCCCGGTACCGCAACGACTGCAACGGCCACTTCCAGAACGTGGCGGAGCGGGCGGGCCTCGCCGACGAGGGCTGGGGCAAGGGACCGACCTTGGGCGACATCGACCACGACGGCGACCTCGACCTCTACGAGGGCGACTGCAAGGTCGCCAACCAGCTCTACCGGAACAACGGGGACGGGACCTTCACCAACGTCGCCGGCGAGAACCCCTCGGTGCAGTGCGCCACGGTGCGGACCAAGGGGACGACCTTCGCCGACGTGGACGGCGACGGCGACCTGGACCTGTACGTGGTGAACTGGGGTGTGGAGAACCGGCTCTTCCGCAACGGCACCGATAACAGCGACT
>CAZGRT010000149.1:0-11486 GCA_964528225.1 uncultured Thermodesulfobacteriota bacterium
CCTGGGGATGGGGCGGGCCCCCGGCCTGAACCGCTCCTTCGGGTTCGAGGCGCTTCCGTCGTTTCGGGAGGAGCGGTGGGCGGGCCTCAAGGACGAGGCGGAAGCGGCCGCGAAACCGGGCCCCCCGGCGCCGGTCTTCGCCTCGGACAGCGATGCCGCCGCCGTGGAGCGGACCGCGCGCACGGCGCGCCGCGCGGGTGTCGCCGACCACGTTCGGGTGGCCTGCTGCCCCGTTGAGGAGTTGGAGGCCCCGGCGCCGGCCGGTCTCGTCGTGGCGAACCCGCCCTACGGCAGGAGGCTCGGGGGGGCCAGGTCCGCCCTCCGTGCCCTGGGGGGAGCGCTGGCGGGCAGCCTCGGAGCGTGGCGCTGGGCCGTGGTCCTGCCGGGCCCCAGCACACCCTGGGGGGCGCAAGCGGTGGGGGCGCACGCGTTCACGAACGGAGGGTTGCGGCGGTGGCTCGTCGTGGGCGAGCCCCCGGAGTCGGCAGGCCGGCGGGCGGGGAGGGCACGTGATGGCGGAGGCGGGGGCGATGGGTGCTGAGCGGCTCGGAATCGAAGCGCTGCTGCGCGTGTTCGAGACCTGGTCCACGGCGGTGTTCGTGGAGGACCGGTCGGGCACCGTGCTGGGGATGAATCCCGCGGCCGAGCGCCTCTACGGTGTCTCCAGCGTCGAGTGGATCGGCCGTTCCATCGCGGAGGTGCTGCCGGAGGAAACCGCCGGCCTGCTGCCCGTAGCGCAGCGCAGCCTGGAGGAGCGGGGTCACTTCCGGCTCGAGGCCTGGCAGCGGCGGGCGGACGGGAGGCGCTTCTTGGCCGAGGTGGAGGGCGCCGTGGCAGGGGACGGGGGGCCGGAGAGCCTCCTCGTCGTCACGGTGCGGGACGTGACGGCGGAGCGCCGCGAGCGCGCCGACCTGGCCGAACGGGCCAAGGAGATGGAGAACCTGCTCCACGCCATCGCCCACGACCTGCGGACCCCCCTCGGGAACCTGAAGGGTTTCGCCTCCCTGCTCGACCGGGAACTCGGCGGGGCAGAGGGACGGTCGCGCGACTTCCTGAACCGCGTGCTTGAGCACGCCGGCAGGCTCGACGGCCTCCTCTGTGACCTCCTGGAGTTCGCCCGGGTGGGCCGGGGTGGACAGGATCTCGTGCGCGACGTGGACGTGGAAGGCTGCGCCCTCGCCGCGTGGCGGGACCTGGGCAACCAGGTGGCGCAGGCCGAGGGGGCCATCCAGGTGTCCGGCCCCCTGGGCAGGGTGCGCATGGCGCCGGTGAGGCTCCACCAGGTCCTCACGAACCTGTTCGCCAACGCCCTCAAGTACCGCAGGGAGGGGGTGCCCGCGCAGTTGACGCTCCGGGAGGTCGAGGTCCAGGCCCAGTGGAACGCGGCGCCGGGGAGCCGGTGCCTCGTGGTCGAAGACAACGGCATGGGGATACCGGGCGAGGAGCAGGAGGTGGTGTTCGACCTCTTCCGCCAGGGAAGCCTCCGGCGCGAAGGGAGCGGGGTCGGGCTCGCCATCGTGCGGAGGATCCTGGAGTCGATCGGCGGACGGATCTGGGTGGAGTCGAACCCCGGGGAGGGGAGTCGCTTCTACCTGATCCTCCCGGGAACCCGCGAGGAGCCGTGATGGATACCGGAACCGGGAGCCCGTCCGCCGCGAAGGTCCCCGCGGACGCCGTGGTGCTCCTGAACATGGGGGGGCCCGACTCCCTGGAGGCGGTACGGCCCTTCCTGGAGAATCTCTTCTCCGACCCCGAGATCCTCCGGGTGCCGGGCTTCCTCCGCGGCTACCTGGCGCGTCGCATCGCGGCCCGGAGGGCCCCCCGCTCTGCGGCCAATTACAGGGAGATCGGAGGGAGGAGCCCGCTCCGGGCGATCACGGAGGCCCAGGCAAGGGCTCTCGGGGTCGAACTCGGGCCGGGGCACGCCGTGCACGTGGCGATGCGCTACTGGCACCCGCGAGCGGCCGAGGTCGCCGAGCGGCTCCGGGAGGAGGAACCACGCCGGATCGTGGTGCTGCCTCTGTATCCCCAGTACAGCCGCGCGACGAGCGGGTCGAGCATCTCAGACCTCGAGGGGGCGCTCCGCGCCGCCGGCGTGACGGCACCCGAAGTGCGCGTCATCCGCTCGTGGCACGATGCCCCGGCCTACGCCGATGCCCTGGCGCGGTGCGTGCGGGAGGCGCAGGAGGGACTGGAGGACGTCACCGTCCTCTTCAGCGCCCACGGTCTCCCGGTGCGCCTCGTCGAGGAGGGGGACCCGTACCTGGACCAGGTCCAGGGAACCGTCGCGGCCGTGATGGCGCGCCTTCCCGGCCTTCCCCACCGACTCGCCTTCCAGAGCCGAGCCGGACCGGTGCGCTGGCTGGAGCCGTCGGTCGCCGACGAGATGCGGGCGCTGGCCGGCGCCGGGGTCCGCAGGTTGCTGGTCGTGCCGGTGAGCTTCGTGTCCGACCACATCGAGACCCTGCACGAGATCGACGTCGAGTACGGAGAGTTGGCTCGCTCGCTGGGATTCGAGGTGTTCCGGCGCACGCCTTCGCTCAATACGCGGCCCGACTTCATCCGGGCGCTGGCGGGCCTCGTGCGCAGCGCGCTTCGGAGCTAGAATCGACGGCGCCGGGGCGAGCGCAACCGGTGCGGCACATCCCAACTGCGACGCCTGCAGAAGAGGCGTGTTAGCGGCCTCGGGCCGCCATAGCCAGGAGTACACCCCATGAGCGACAAGCAGGGTATGTCCCGCCTCATCCGGAAGTCGTACGCGGACTACCCCCTGGACGAGGTGGTGGAGCGGGACGAGCCGAACCTCTACCGGGAGATCTTCCCCTACACGGAGGTGTGCCGCACCCCGTTCGACGGGGTCATCCTGAGCCCGAACCCCCCCGAGGAGATCTGGATCACGGACACCACGTTCCGCGACGGGCAGCAGGCCCGCCCGCCGTACACGCCCGACCAGATCGTGACGATCTTCAAGTTCCTCCACGAACTGGGAGGCCCGAAGGGCGTCGTCCGGCAGACGGAATTCTTCCTCTACTCGGAGAAGGACCGCGAGGCCGTGGAGCGCTGCCAGGCCCTCGGCTTCCGGTACCCGGAGATCACCGCGTGGATCCGGGCCGTGAAGGAGGACTTCAAGCTGGTAAAGGCGATGGGCATCAAGGAGACCGGCATCCTGACCTCGGTCTCCGACTACCACATCTACCTGAAACTCGGGAAGAAGCGGCGGGAGGCGTTTCGCGACTACCTGTCCGTCGTGGAGGCCGCCTTGGCCGAGGGAGTGGTTCCCCGCTGTCATTTCGAGGACGTGACCCGTGCCGACACCTACGGCTTCGTCGTGCCCTTCGCGCGTGCGCTCATGCGGGCCGGCGAGGAGAGCGGCATTCCGGTGAAGATCCGTCTCTGCGACACCATGGGCTTCGGCACGCCCTACCCGGGCACCGCCCTTCCGCGGAGCGTCCCGAGGCTCGTGCGGGCCATGATCGACGACGCCGGCGTACCCCCCGAGCAGTTGGAGTGGCACGGCCACAACGACTTCCACAAGGTGCTCGTCAACGCCTCCACGGCGTGGCTGTATGGGTGCGCGGCGGCCAACGGGACCGTGCTGGGTTTCGGCGAGCGGACCGGCAACCCCCCCATCGAAGGGCTCGTCATCGAGTACATGGAGCTAACGGGGACGACCGACGGGATGAACCCGCAGGTCATCACCGAGATGCGCAACTACTTCGAGCGCGAACTGGGCATGAGCATCCCGGCCGCCATGCCCTTCGTGGGGTCGGAGTTCAACACGACGAAGGCGGGCATCCACATCGACGGCATCTCCAAGGACGAGGAGATCTACAACGTTTTCGACACGGCGAAGATCCTCAACCGGCCGATGGGCATCGCAGTGACCGACAAGTCGGGGGTCGCCGGGATCTCCCACTGGATCAATACCCACTTCGCCCTGGGCGGCGACCGCAAGATCGACAAGCGCCACCCCGGCGTCGCGAAGATCTACCGCTCGGTGATGCGCTCCTACGAGGGGGGCCGCACGACGGCCATGTCCAACGAGGAGATGGAGCGGAAGGTGCGCAAGTACATGCCCCAGCTCTTCATCTCCGAGTACGACAAGCTCAAGAAGCGCGTCCAGGAGATGGTGACGCACATCGTCACCGATCTCGTCGAGCACCCGGAGATCCGGTCCATGGACCCGGAGCGGATGGAGCGCGTGATGCGGGAGATGGCCGAAGTCCACCCGTTCCTCCAGTTCCTGTACGTCACCGACATGGAGGGCCGGAAGATCACGCGGAACATCACGCAGATCGAGGACAAGGCCAAGTACGCGGAGTACGAGGTGTACGACAACTACTCGGACCGCGCGTGGTTCACCGAGCCGGTGAAGAGCGGAAGGGTGTCCCTCACCGACATCTACGCCTCCAAGGTCACCGGACGCCTGACCGTGACGGTCTCGGCCCCCATCTACGACCCCGAGGACCAGATGGCGGGCGTGCTGGGCATCGACATCAAGTTCGAGGAACTGGCGCGGGAGGAGGAGGAGGAGGAGTAGCTCGACCGGCCGGACCGGGACCAGCGCGCGCGAACGCGAGCAGCGACTCGAACTCCGCCCACGGGTATCCGCCGAAGTTCCGCGTGAAGACCGTGTTGTTGGTGAGGAGGGGGTCCAGGTCCGAGGGGATCGTCCCCCGGGCCACGAACTCGTCCCAGATCGGCGTGCCCGGGATGGGCGACAGTTCGGCCACGTGGGGCCGGACCCCCAGGGAGCGGACGAAGCGCACTCCTTCCCGGACCTCCCCCAGGTCCTGTCCCGGCAGTCCCGCCATCAGGTACACCCCGATGGACTCCGCGGGGGCCCCGGCCCGCAGGAGCCGCTCCACGGCCCGCCGCAGGTCCTCGTTGCCGACCTTGCCGCCGGTGGCGGACTGACGCCCGGGGTCCACCGTCTCCAGGGAGAGCCGGATCGTGGCGAAACGCGCCAGCGAAGCCGCAGCCTCCCGGGAGATCCGGGCGGCGTGGAGCCCGTTGGGCGTGTGGAAGTCCAGCTTCGCGCCGTTCGCTGCGACCCTTCCCAGAACCGCGCCGAGCCTCTCCCCGAAATCGGCCAGCAGCGCGTCGTCGTAGAACGCCACGTCCCGGACCCCCAGGGTCGCGAGGGCGAGCAGTTCCTCGGCGACCTCGGCAGGTTCGCGGGCCTCGAACCCCTCCCACAGGCGGGCGGCCGCGCAGTAGCCGCACCGATAGGGGCATCCCCGGGCGGTTCGGACCGCCGCGTAGCCCGCTCCGTCGTGCAGCCCCTGCCGGTGCCAGGGCCGTCCCTCGCGAAACGGGCGGGTCGGCAGTTCAAGGATCTCCGCGAGACGCTCCCCGACCCGCTCGAGGGGACCCGGCAGGACGTGGTCCGCCCCGGAGTGGACGTGCGCGTGGTCCGGCCACAGCGACGGGTAGATGCCCCCCAGCACGATCGGAACGCCGGGACGGAGGCCCCGGATCTCCCGGATCGCCCACTGGGTCCCGGGATACCAGTACGACATCCCGGAGGTGACGAGGACGGCGTCGAAGGCCCCGGCGCGCAGGATCCTCCCGCGGAACTCCTCGGGCGGGATGCCGTACCGTGCGTAGCGCCGGGGAAAGCCACGCAGGGGGGCGGGGGCCTCCACGCAGGTGCGCGGGAACTTGCCCGGAGCGGCGAAGGGGGAGAGGCAGTCCACGAGGGCGGACGCGGCGCCGCGTTCCCATGCCCACTCGGCCAGGGCGTAGAGGCCGAGGGGCCGGGTCCAGAAGTTGTGGGCGGCGAAGTCCGCGATCCACGGATTGACGAGGAGGAGCCTCACGGGCGGGTCCTGCCGGCGGGAAGTCGCCCCTGGGGCCGCCGCCCCGCGATGCCGGTCGGCCGCAGGACTACCTGGGAAGGTACGGCGCGGCCCACGCGGCGATCAGGGTGCCGAGGGATCCGGCGTCGGAAGCGACGGAAAGGACGTGGTCGGCACGGGCGAGCGACACGAAGGCCTTCGGGTGGCGGGCCCAGCCGAAGATCCGCTCGCCCTGCTCCACCGGGACCACCTCGTCCGCCGCGGAGTGGACCACGAGCAGGGGCATCCCCAGTCCCCTCACGAGGGACTCCCCGTCGAGGCCCTCGAGTTCCCGGAAGAGGCGGTCCGACACCCGCACGTTCTGCGGGCCGATCTGGACCAGCACGGTGCCGGCTTCCTCCGCCGTCTTCCGCGCGGCCGGCAGGAGTCGGGCCAGGTGGAGCGGGTCCGCGGCGGTGCCCACGGTGGCCACGGCCTTCACCGACGGGAGTTCCCGGGCGGCCAGGAGGCACGCGGTGCCCCCGAGGGAGTGGCCCACCAGGAGGGCGGGGTCGGCGCCCACGGTGGCCAGATAGCCCGCCGCGGCCACCAGATCCCCCACGTTGGAGGTCAGATCCGTCTCCTCGAAGCGCCCCTCGCTTTCTCCCAGCCCCGCGAAGTCCAGCCGTAGGGACGCGACGCCGGCCTCCGCCAGGGCTCCGCCCAGGTGGTACAGGGCCTTGAGGTCCTTGGTGCACGTGAAGCAGTGGGCCAGCAGCGCCCAGGCCCGGGGCCCCCCCTCCCGCGGAAGGTCGAGGCGGCCGGCCAGCGTCTCCCCGCGCCCGTTCGGGAAGGACACCCTCCGCCGCTCCACCGGGCGCCGGGACGCGGCCGTCACGTCCCGCCTACCGGCCGAGCATCACCCGGGGCAGCCAGGTGATCGTCTCGGGGAAGAAGGCGACCACCAGCAGGCCGATCATCTGGAGCACCACGAAGGGGATGATCCCGCGGTAGATGTGTCCCGTGGTCACCTCCGGGGGGGCCACCCCCTTGAGGTAGAAGAGCGCGAAACCGAAAGGCGGCGTGAGGAAGGAGGTCTGGAGGTTCACGGCGATCAGGACCGCCAGCCACAGCGGATCCACCCCCATCGAGATCATGATCGGCGTCAGGACCGGCACATGGATGAACGTGATCTCGATGAAGTCCAGGAAGAACCCGGCGGTGAAGATGACGGTCATCACGATCACCAGGACGCCCCACTTGCCGAACGGGAGCCACTGGATGAAGCGCCGGATCAGCTCGTCGCCCCCGAGGCCTCGGAAGACGAGCCCGAAGGCGGCGGCGCCCACCAGGATGATGAAGACCATGGATGTGAGCTTCGCCGTTGACTGCATCACCTCGCGCAGGATCGGGAGGTTCAGCCGGCCCTTGGACGCGGTGAGGATCGTCGCGCCGAGCGCGCCCAGCGAGGCGGCCTCGGTGGGCGAGGCGATTCCGGCGAAGATCGAGCCGAGGACCGAGAGCATGAGCAGCGCCGTCGGGACCAGCGCCACCAGGACCCGGCGGGCCAGGACCCAGCCGCGGACCGCGGCGAGTTCCTCCTCCGGAAGCCTGGGCGCCCACTCGGGCTTGAGCATGCCGATGATGACGATCCAGACGGCGTACAGGGCCACGAGGATCATGCCCGGGATCACCGCCCCCACGAACAGGTCCCCGATGGGAACGTTCATGATGTCGCCCAGGAGGACGAGCACGATGCTCGGCGGGATGATCTGGCCCAGGGTTCCGGAGGCGGCGATCGTCCCCGTGGCGAGCTCCTTGTGGTACCCGCGGCGGAGCATGGTCGGGAGCGACAGGAGCCCCATGGTGACCACGGTGGCGCCCACGATCCCGGTGGAGGCCGCGAGCAGGGCCCCGACCACGACCACCGAGATGGCGAGGCCCCCCCGAAGCCGGCCGAAGAGCAGGCCCATGGTATCGAGCAGGTCCTCGGCGAGCCCGGAGCGCTCCAACATCACCCCCATGAACACGAAGAGCGGAACCGCGATCAGGGTGAAGTTGGTGACGACCCCCCAGATGCGGAGGGGAAGGAGGTTGAAGAAGTCCAGACCGAACCCGATGTACCCGAAGACGAGGGCGGTCCCGCCCAGGGTGAACGCCACCGGGTACCCGAAGAGCAGAACCCCGAAGAGGACGAGGAACATGATCCCGGGCAGGAGTTCCCGGAGCAGTTCAGGCATCGCGGTCCTCCCTTCTCGAGAGGATCCGCAGGGACTTCACGGCCTCGCTGAGGCCCTGGAGGGCCACCAGCACGAAACCCAGGGGGATCATGGCCTTCATAGCGTAGCGGGCGGGAAGGCCGCCGGGGTCCGGGGAGAACTCGCGGATGCTCCAGGAGTTCTCGACGAAACCGCGGGTGCACCAGAGGACCAGGGCGCAGAAGGGGAGGAGCGCCACGAAGACGCCCACGAGGTTGATCCAGGCGCGACCGCGCTCTCCGAGCCGGGCGTAGAAGATGTCCACCCGCACGTGGGCGTCCGCCTTGAGGGTGTACCCGGCGCCCACGAGGAACACGACGCCGAACAGGTGCCACTCCAGTTCCTGGAGCCCGATGTTTCCGCGCTGAAAGCCGTACCGCATGATCGAGTCGTAGGCGGTGACGGCCACCATGGCCAGGGTGAGCCAGGAGACCACTCGCCCGGCCGCTTCGTTGACGCGGTCGAAGAGTCGAGAGAGGACGTGGAGGAGGTTCATCGGGCCTCCGGTCTTCGAGAGAGAGTTCCCGGGACGCCGCGAGCGGCCCAACGCTACCATTGCGCCGGGCGAAAACCAACACCGCCATCGTGCCCGCCGGGTCCTGCGGTCACGGGTCGGGGGTGGGGGCCCCGGCGGGCAGCAGCCTGGCGAGGCCCGCGGTGGCGCCCACCGCGAGGGCCACGCGGGGCCCGAGCACCCACAGCGCGTCGGCACCCATCACGACGAAGAGGAGGGTGTCCTCGATCACGGCGTGGCAGGTGCACAGGAAGAGGGCCAGGAGGAAGACCTCCCGGCGGCTCATGGACCCCGCACGGGCCTCCTCGATCAGGACCCCGGCCCCGTACACGATCCCGAGGACGAGTCCCGCGACGAGGGGGACGACGCTCGCCTCCCCCAGGCCCAGGCGTCGGACGGCGAGGCGCCACGGCCCCGCGCGCCGGCGGAGCCAGCGGTTGTCGCGGAGGACCTGGTAGCCCACCGTGAGGGGGAAGATGATCAGCGCGATCTCGCCCACCGTGAGCAGCGCCCTCCCGACGGAGTGGGCCACGTTCACGGGAGCACCGCGTTCACGAGGATCCCCGCCGCGGCACTCAGGGCGATGCGGAGTCCGGCCAGGGCGACCCAGCGGGTGCCGACCTGGCGGATGATCGCGGTCTCCAGGATCATGCCGTGGCAAAGGCCCAGCATGAGCCCGAGAATGGTCACCTCCCGCGGCCCGAGGCCGAGGGGGGCGAGGGCCCCGATCGCCGCGTAGAGGTTCACGGCGGCCCCGGCGACGAGGACGACCGCAGCTTCCCCCGGGAGGCCGAAGGCGCCCATGGCGGGTGCGAGGAACTCGGAGAGTGCCTGGAGGGCAGGGGTCTCCTGGAGGAGATCCACGAGGAGGTACACCGGCACCATGACCTTGGCCAGGACGAGGACCGCGCGGCCGCCGCGATGCACGCCGGCCCGCAGGGATTGGGCGAGGGTGGGGGAGTGCTCCACGATTCCTCCGAGGGCGGGAGCATGCCATGGCCCGGGGCGGGTCTCAATCGAGAAAGCGGGAGGGGCCCGGAGCCGTTCCGGGGAACACGACAGCACAGCTGAGGAATAGGGTCTGGTGCTGCGAAAGAAAAGAGATTGACAAAGTCAGCTTTGAACCTTATGCTTCAATCGGAACGAAAGTTCCCCCTTTGCCCCGGTCCTTTCCTCCTGGGATCGGGGTATTTTTTGCCCTGTGTCCGCCGAAGGAACGGCAATCGGGGGAAGACCGGGGCCCGCGAAGGGGGGCCGCGCCACTCCCGAACTCGGTTCCGGAGGAGCGGCACGAGTGGGTCGGAGCGGGCTCGGGGACCGGGTTCTCAGCGCCCCCGGCGCCGAAGGGTGCGGCCTTGGTCCGGCGTCACGGTTGTTTCCGGGAGCCGGACTGTCGGCACGGAGGTGCGGGTCGTCAGCCGCAACTTCCGCTGCAGCCCGCGCAGGCGCTCGGTTCGCAACTCTTCTGCAGCGCGGCGAGTTCCTCGGCGCGGGGTTCCCGGACCTCCTCCACCCGGACGTCGAAGTGGAGGCGCTGCCCGGCGAGAGGATGGTTGAAGTCGGCGAGCACGTCGCTCTCGTTCACGGACTTGACCCGGAACATGACCGGGCCCTGGGGCCCGCGGGCCTCGAAGCCCATTCCGGGCTGGATGTCCAGGTCTTCGGGAAAGTTCTCTCGGGGGATCTCCTTCACCAGGCTCGGGTTCGACTCCCCGTAACCCTCTCCCGGCTCGACGCTCACCTGTCGGGACTCGCCGGCCGTCATGCCTTCGATTCCCTTCTCCAAGCCGGAGATCACCTGCCCCGTGCCGAAGATGAAGCCCAGGGGATCGCCCGGCGGGGATCGGTCCACCACTTCGCCCGAGTCCAACTTCAATGTGTAGTCGATTGCCACGAACCTACGATTTTCCGCCTTCATCCGCGTCTTCTCCCGGAAGGTGTCTGCCGTCCACGGCCTTCGCACGATGTCAAGGTAAAGAAGGCTAGCCTCCGGGGCTGCGGAAAGTCAACCGCCAAGGGTGGGATTTCAGGGCCGGCGCGTGGTTGTGGGGCCGCTCACGCCTCTGCTAGAGTCCACTGTCCAACGTAGGCCCTTCCCCCGAGAGGAGAAATCCCATGCCCGTGAGTCGCTCGATCCGCGAGGCCATGGTCCGGTCCTCCTGGATCCGGAAGATGTTCGAGGAGGGCGCGAGACTCAAGGCCGAGTTCGGCGAGTCGAACGTCTTCGACTTCAGCCTCGGAAACCCGAACCTCGACCCGCCCGAGGCCTTTCGCAGGGTGCTGCGGGAGTTGCTGGAGGAGGACCCGCCGGGTTGCCACGGCTACATGCCCAACGCCGGCCTTCCGGCGGTGCGCGAGGCGATCGCCGCCCAGGCGTCCCGGGAGCAGGGGGTCGAACTCCAGGGCAAGCACGTGGTGATGAGCGTCGGGGCGGGCGGCGCCCTGAACGCGATCCTCCGTGCCATCCTGGAGCCGGGCGACGAGGTGGTGGTTCCGAAGCCCTACTTCGTGGAGTACGACTTCTACTTGGAGAACCACCGGGGAACGCTTCGCACGGTCCCCACGGCGGAGGACTTCGACCTGCTCATGGAGCCCCTGGAGGAGGCGATCAACCCCCGAACCCGTGCGGTGCTGATCAACTCCCCCAACAACCCGACGGGAAAGGTCTATTCGCGCGACAACCTCCTGGAACTGCGGGATCTCCTGGAGCGGAAGTCGGCGGAGCACGGCAGGCCCATCTACCTGATGTCCGACGAGCCCTACCGGAAGATCGTCTACGACGGCCATGAAGTGCCCGGCGTGCTCTCTCTGTTCTCCAACTCCATCGTCTGCACGTCCTACTCCAAGGACCTCAGCCTGGCCGGAGAACGCATCGGCTACGTGGCGGTGAGCCCGCGCGTGCCCGAGGTGGACGTGCTCCTGGGCGGGCTGACC
>CAZGRT010000150.1:0-15453 GCA_964528225.1 uncultured Thermodesulfobacteriota bacterium
CTCGCGAGCCGCCTCCACCAAGCAAGTCGGGATCTCGGCCGCGGACCGGACGCGGTTCGCCGCGCCGAGCTCGATGGCCGCCCTGGGCATGCCGAAGGTCGTGCTGCTCCTCTCGTCCTGTGCGATGACGAGGCCGCCGGCGCGACGAACCGCGAGGGCTCCTCGCGCCCCGTCCCTCCCCATGCCGGTGAGCAGCACCGCCACGCCGAGGCTACCACACTCCTCCGCCAGCGATCGGAACAAAACATCCACCGAGGGACGGCACCCGTTCTCCGCCGGGCCCGGCTCCACGGCCGCCGTTCCCCGGCGGACCACCAGGTGGCGACCGTCCACCGCCAGGTACACCGTGCCCCGCTCCAGTTTCTCCGCCTGTTCCACCACCTTCACCGCGAAGGGAGTCTCGCGGGACAACCACTGGGCGAAGCCGCTCGTGAAACCCGGGCTGATGTGCTGGACGAGGAGGATCGGGCAGGGGAACGCCCGCGGCAACCCCCCGAGAACGCCCTGGACCGTGCGAGGCCCCCCCGCCGAGGCCCCGACGGCGACGACCCGGCGGGAGGACATCGGGACGGGGACCTCTCGCGACGACACCTGCCGCTCCCCCTCGCTCCACCCCCTCCGCTGAGCCACCCGAGCGTACAGCTTCACGCGGGAGCGCAGGCTCTCGGCCACCCGCGCGTAGGCCTCGCGGGACACGAGGCCCTCGGGCTTGGCCAACGCCTCGAACGCACCCGCGCGAACCGCCCGGAACGCGCTGTCCACCTCGCCCGGGTGCACCGTGGCGCTCAGCACGATGACGGGGGTCGGGCGGTCCTTCATGATCCGCTCCACGGCCGCGAGCCCGTCGAGCACCGGCATCTGGACGTCCATGAGGACCACGTCGGGGGCCAACGACCGGCACAGCTCCACGGCCTGGAGCCCGTCCTCCGCCTCGCCGACGACCCGGATGCCGGGGTCCTCCTCCAGGAGTTCGCGCAAGACCGCCCTCACCAGGCGCGAGTCGTCCGCCACGAGCACCCGGATCAAGGCCGGGCCTCCGCGCGGGCGCTTCGCGAGAGCAGGGCTTCCACCGTCTCTCCCAGCCTGGCCGGCGTGAACCGGTCCTTCGGCAGGTAGGCGTCCATCCCCGCCTTCATCCCCGCCTCCCGATCCCTTTCGCCGGAGCGGTTGGAGACGGCCACCACGGGGATGGACTCCTTCGTCGGATCGGATCGGATGCGGCGGGTGAGTTCCAGCCCATCCATGCCCGGCATGTCGACATCGGTGAGCACGAGGTCGATCCCCTGGGACTCCAGGAGGCTCCACGCCTCCAGTCCGTCCGTCGCGGCGACGACCCGGTAACCGAGGGACTGGAGCACGGACTGTTCGAGGTGGCGGGCCGTCACGGAATCATCGACCACGAGGACCAGCGGCGGGGTCCGCTCCGCCGGCGGCCTCCACCGGCACTCGCTCTCCAGCTCCGACCATCGGGCGTACAGATCGACGACGTTCATGACCACGAGCGGCGTCCCTTCCGAGAGGAACGAGAATCCGAGCACGTAGGGAGTCCCGGCGAGGTGCCCGTCGACGGGCTTTACCACGATCTCGCGCTCTTCCTCCAGTTCGTCCACCTGCAGGAGCATCTCCCGGCCCCGCAGACGCATGGCCACGAGGCAGCACCGGCGGCGGCCGTTGCCCTTGTTCCCGCCGAAGACGCGCTCCAGGGAGACCACCGGAAGCACCTGGTCCCCGAAGCGGAACGTTCCATCGGTTCGCGCGAGTTCCTCGACGTCGGCGGCGAGGCACCGGTCGACGAACACCGACGGGATGGCCACCCGTGCGTCTCCGGCGCGGCCCACCAGGGCAGACAGGCGCGACAGGAAAAGGGGAAGGAACATGCGCAGGCGGGTGAACTCTCCGGCGCGGCTCTGGATCGCGAGCGCTCCGTTGACCTTCTCCACCTGGGTCTTCACCGCGTCGAGCCCGACACCCCGTCCGGACACCGAGGTCGCGTGGCCCCGGGTCGTGAAACCCGGGCGACACACGAGGTACAGGGAGTCCTCGTCGGAGAGGGCCGCCGCCTCGTCCGCTCCCAGGAGTCCCCGCTCCACGGCGCGCCCGCGCAGCCCCTGCGGGTCGAGTCCCCTGCCGTCGTCCTCGACCTCGATCACGACCGCCCCGCCCTTGTGATAGGCCCTCAGGCAGATTCTCCCGCCCGCCGGCTTCCCGGCGGCCTCCCTCTCGGCCGGGGACTCGATCCCGTGGTCGACCGCGTTCCTAAGCAGGTGCATCAGAGGCCCCTGGATCTGCTCCAGGAGCCTCTTGTCCACTTCGGTGAACTTCCCGTCCACCTCGAGGGACACGTTCTTTCCCAGTTCCCGACCGAGGTCCCTCACCACCCGCTGGTAGTCCTCGAGGACCTCGGCCAACGGGACCATGCGCAGGTCCAGGACCAGTTCGTGGGCCGCGGACACCATCTGGTCCAGCCGCCGCAGCCCTTCGGTCACGCTCGCTTGCCGTGTCTCGCCCAGCGCCGCCGACAGGCGGGACAGCACGGCGCGGTCCACACGGGCGCCGGACTCCTCCAGGCGGTCCAGTTCCCGCTCCACCACCCGCAGCGCGTGTTGTGCCCGGTCCGCGTCGGCTCGCACCCGGTTGACCTGGAAGACCAGGTCGTCCGCCAGGTTCTGGAGCTCGTCGAGGCGCCCGACGCCGACCCGGACGCGGTCCGACCCGAGACGCCGCTCCGGGCTCGCCGGAGGGGGCGCCGGGGAAGGCGCCTCCGGCCCTCCCGCCCCCGCGGGCGACGGTGCCGCCACGGGCAGGGCGATGGCCTCCCCCTCCCGCCCGGCGGCCAGCAACCCGAGGATGCCGCGGATCCCGTCCAGCAAACCGAGAAAGCGGCTGGCCTCCTCCGGGGGAAGCGGCCCGCCGACCGCCGCCGCCCGCTGGAGGGAGGTCTCCATGTCGTGGGCGGCCCGGCTCACCTGGTCCAGGCCGACCATCTTGGCGCCGCCCTTGAGCGTGTGGGCGAGTCTCAGCGCAGAGCGAACCGAAGGCTCCCCTTCCATGGAGGCCTCGAACCCTCGGATCTCTTCGCTGAGCCCATCGAGGAGTTCGGCTGCCTCTTCCAGGAAGAGTTCGACGTACTTCCGATTCATCGTCAAACCACGAACTTCCGGGCCGCCCGATTCTCTTCCGCCAGGTCCTTGAGGCGGCGAGCGAGGTCCTTGAGGCGCAGCACCGATTTCTCCACCTGCTCGGCGGAGCGGGTCACCTGGACGGCCACTTCGTTGATGTCGGTGATCGTCAGGACCAGTTGTTCCCCGGCCGTCGCCTGCTGCTGGGTGGCGACGGTGATCTCCTTGGTGGACTCCTTCGTCTGGCGCACGAGAGACAGGACCCCGTCCAGGCTCTCTCCGATCTTGTCCACCCGACCCGCCCCCTCGATCACCGTCGCGGAGCCCTTCTCCGTGGCCATCACGGTCTCGTTCGTGGACTCCTGGATCTCCTCCACGAGCGTCTTGATCTGTCCGGTGGCTTCCACGGTCCTCTCCGCGAGCCTCCGGATCTCGGCCGCCACCACGCCGAACCGCTTGCCGTGTTCTCCCGCTCCGGCAGCCTCGATGGCGGCGTTGAGGGCGACGAGGTGCGTCTGCTCGCTGATCTCGTCGATGATGTCCACGATGCCGCCGATCTTCTGACTGCGCTTGCCGAGTCCCACCATCGCGTCGGCGATGCGGCGGACCTGCTCCTTCACGTCCGCCATCCCCCCCACCGCCATCCGCACCGCCTCCCTTCCCTGGACGGACGCGCGGTAGGTCTCCTCGGCCACGTGTTCCACCGCCTCCACGTTGGCCGAGATCTCGTTGGACGTCGCGGCGATCTCCTCCGACGTCGTGGTGGCTTCCTGGACCGCGGACGCCTGCTCCGCCGCTCCGCTCGACTGCTCCACGGCCACCGAGACGAGTTGTTCGCTGGAGGTCTCGAGTTCGGCCACCGCCTCCGCCAAGGCGTCGGCGACGGCGGAGGACTCCCGCACCCTCTCCTGCAGGTCCGCCCTCATCGTGTTCACGTGGAGCGCCAGCGCCGCCATCTCGTCCTTGCCCGCCACGGGCAGGGGTTGGGAAAGGTCCCCGTGCGCCATTCTCTGGGTCGCCGCCACCACGCCGAACAGGGGCCGGAGAACGAGGAAACGGACGCACAGGTAGATGACGGCCACGACCGAGAGCACCAGCAAGAGCGCGCCCACCAGCTGCCTCCGCCGGTTCGCGTCCAACCGCTGGTGGAACTCCGAGAGGTCGAAGCCCACCACGATGGACCCCAGGTTGGGGCCGTCGTCCCGGTGGCACTCGTAGCACTCCCCCCGCTCCGGGTTGCGCAGCGGCACGGCGCTGAACACCAGGCCCTCGTGGTGCTCCTCGACGCCCTCCTCGGCCCGGGGTGCACGGGAAACCAGAGCCAGCAGTCGCTCGTCCGCCAGCCGTGCGCCGCGCTCCCCCGCCTTGCTGCTGTACCTGACCACCCCGTCCGGGCTCACGACCCGGATCGAGTCCACCCCGACGGAACCGCCCGCATACTGGAGGGTGCGCTGCAGGTCGTCCATCCGTCCTTCCCGCATGGAGACGAGCAGCGTCTTGTGAACGACCCCGGCCAACGTCGCGCTGCTCCGGCGCTCCAGAGTCTCGATGGCGTTTCCGGTCTCGCGGTCCGCGATGCCGGTGAACACGCCGAGGAGCACGACGAGGGTGCCCCCGGTCGCGATCAGGATCTTCCAGGACAAACTCCGTTGAACGGCTCCGATCATCCAGCTCTCCTCAAGCGCCTGGGCCGCCCATCGGCGGACGCGGACCCCCTCGCCCCCCGGGGCCGGTCGAGTCCACGTACCGGAGGGCGTCCAGGAAGAAGACCGCCTCCGCCCCGTGGGAGGCTTTCCCTCTCAAGAGGCCCTCCGGACATCCCTCCCACGGCATCGCCGCGTCCGGGGCCTGCGGGGCCGTCATCGGCACCACGTCGACGACGCGATCCACCCGGAGACCTACCTTCTCGTCCCCGCGGGCCAGCATCAGGACGTACCCCGGGGCCGGAGAAGCCGGGGCACGCCCCAGCCTCAGAAAGCGGGCCGGGTCGGTGAGGGAAACCACCTCCCCCCGAAAGGCCACGACTCCCAGAACCCACGGGGGCACCCCCGGAACGCGTGTGAAGTGCGACTCCTTGAGAACGCCTTTGCAGGCGGACGCCGGCACCGCGAGATTCCGTCCCGCCACGGAGAAGAGGACGTGGGGGGCCCCCGGGTCTACGGTGGCGGTCGAGGCGACACCGCCCCCCTCCTGCACGTCCGAAGGGCCTCGTTCCGCCTCTCGCTTCCCGCTCATGCGGCGTCGGCCCCCTTGAGTGCCTCCGCGAGGAGGCCCGAGATGGCGTCCACCCCGAGTCCGCCGGTGACCCAGGACGACACCCTGGGTCGTGCCTCGAGAATCGCGAGGGCGGCCGCCACCTCGCGTCGGAAACTGGCGGAGCGCCCCAGACGGCGGAGGATCCACGCGCGGTTCACGTGGGACATGAAGAACCCGGGATCCCGGTCCAGCGCCTCCGCGTAGTGGTCCAGGGCCCGGCGATCCTCACCCCGCCGCTCGGCGAGCAGACCGGCCAGGTAGGCTCCCTCCGGCGGCGGCGAGGCCAGTTCCTCCACCCGCTGCAACAACGCCGACGCTTCCGCGTCCCGCCCCTGCCCGGCGAGGATGAAGGCCAGACCCACCTGTCCCCTGACGTCTCCCGGATCCACCTGCGCGAGTCGCTCGAACGCGAGGGCCGCCTCCTCGAACCTCTCCTGCTCCAGGGCGCACAGACCCTCTTCGTAGAGGGCGTCCCCCCCCGGCTCCGGCGCGACCTCCGGACCGCCGGCACCCTCCCCCGGAAACGGGCCGCTCCCCCCGGGGAGAACCGCTGCCCGTTTGCGGTAGAAGAAGCTTCCCATCGCCCGGACCACCTCCAACCCCTCGCGCCCCGAACCCAGCGTCTCGGAAGCCCCCAGGAAGACGGCCCCTCCTCGGAGGAGGCACTGCTCGAACACCGCGACGGCTCGCTCGACCTTCGCGGAACTCATGTACAGCAGGGTGTTGCGGCAGAACACGGCGTGGAACGGCCCGTTTCGTTCCGCCCACGCCTCCAGGTCGTCGCCGCCGAGGTTCAGGGGCTCGAAGCGGACCGCGTCCCGCAGGCGGGCGACGACCCGCCCCCCGCCCCGAACCGGCTCGAAGAACTTCCGGCGAAGGGGTGCCGGGAGATTCCGCATCCTCCGTTCGCCGTAGACGCCCTCGCGGGCCGTCAGCAGAACGTTCCGCCGGAGATCGGTGCCCACGACTTCGATGCGTTCCCCCGGCCCGCCCGCTTCCAGGCAGGCGATCGCGAGCGAGTACGCCTCTTCGCCGGTGGAACACCCCGCCGACCAGACGCGGATCCGGTCGCTCCCCCGGGACTCGGCCGCGAGGGAGGGAAGCAGCGCGGCCAGCGCGTCGTATTGAGCGGAATACCTCCAGAAGTACGTCTCTCCCACGGCCATCACGGCCGCCAGCGCCTCCGCCTCGCGGGACCCGACAGCCGACGAGAGGAGGGAGAGATAGTCCCGAGGGGTCGGACTCAGGGTCGCCGCCATCCGCACCCGCACGCCACGGAGGAACGCGCTGCGGCGGTCCGGGCGAACCGCGGTACCCGTGTACCGTTCCAGGATGCCGGCAATCCGCAGGAGGTCCGCTTCTCCGATCCCGTCCCCCGGCGGAGACCATCGGGCCGCGAAACGCCGCCGGGCCTCCCGGGTCTCCTGCAGCAGAGGCGAGAGTTGGGCGGCTCGAAGGGGTTGCGGTACGAAGCGGAAGGAACACCCCACGCGGAGGAAGGCGGAGGCGTCGGGACCCGTCAGGAAGATCGCCGGAGGTGGAGCCCCGCCGCTTTCCAGCGTCTCCAGGGCCCTCCGGCTCGATTCCTCATGGCCCTCCGCGTCGAGCAGCAGCAGGGTCGTGCCGTCCGACAGGGCATCCGAGAGGTCCTTTGCGACGGCCGGCAGACCGTCTCGACGGAGGCCGCACGCGATGGATTCGGCCGCCGCACGGTCCCGGGCGGCCACGACGAGAAGGTCTTCAGGGTGGGGGGGTGTCTTTGCTGGTCGCACCGTCGGGCACCGTCGAGGAGACTTTTCGAATCTTGACCTCTCTGACGCGCCTCTTATCGGCATCCAGCACGGTGACCTCCAGTCCCCGGTACAGGAAGGTCTCTCCCTCCCTCGGGACGTGGCCGAGCATCTGGAAGACGAGTCCTCCCACCGTCTCGCAGTCGAGTTCCTCCCCGAACTCCACGCCGAGCCGCTCCTCGAGCTTCTCGATCTCGGTTCGCGCGTCCACGCAGAGCCCGTCTCCCGCCTCGCGGATCTCCCCTTCCTCCTCGTCGTACTCGTCGTGGATGTCGCCGACGATCTCCTCCAGCACGTCCTCGAGCGTCGCCAGACCGGAGACGCCCCCGTACTCGTCCACCGCGATCGCGAGGTGGATGCGGCGACGCCGGAACTCGCGCAGCAGCGAAGCGAGGGTCATGGTCTCCGGCACGAAATAGGCCGGCCGCATGAGCTCCCGCACGGGCGGCCCCGGCTCCTGGGAAGGCGAGAAGCGCAGAACGTCCCGGGCGGTGACGAACCCGAGGACGTGGTCCACGTCGCCCTGGTACACGGGCACCCTGGAGTGGCCTTCCCGAACCATGGTCTGAGCCACCGTCTGGAGGGGCTCTTGGGCCTCGATGCAGACCATTTCCGTTCTCGGAACCATCACCTCCCGCACCCGCGTGTCCCGCAGGGAGAGGACGGAGAGGAGCATGTCCTCCTCCTCCTCGTTCAGCACACCCTCCGCGGTGCCCTCCTCGAACAGTTCCTCCTTCTCCCGGACGAGGTCCCGCTTGGGAGAGGTGAGGCGCCGGATCCACCCCGCGAAGCGATTCAGCATCCGACCGCCCCCGTCCCGCCCCGCATCGTAGCCCTCACCGCAGCACCCAGAAGAGCAGCGCTCCGAGCACCGCGCCGAAAAGGGCTCCCATGGTCACTTCTCCGCGCGTGTGGATCTTCAGGAGCAGCCGGCTGTGGCTGACCATCAAAGCCAGGATGACCGCCAGGACCCCGACGATCGGGTCGGCGGTGTGCAGGGTGAGGACCGCCGCCAGAGCGAAGGAGACGGCCGCGTGGCCGGAGGGAAAGCCCCCTTGCAGCGGTCGCCCGCGTCCGATCAGCGCCTTCAGCAGCACGACCGCCACCAGAACCGCCAGCATCGCCGAGGCAAGAACGATCGGCTCGCGCCCGTTGGCCTCCTCCAAGACCCTCGCGACGCCGCCCCCCATCCGCGGGTAGAGGACAACCCAACCCACGGCGACGGCCGCGAAGGCGGCCACCAGCACGGCGCCCGCGGCCACGTCCTTGGCGGCGCGGGCCAGGGGGTGGAACTCGGTCGACGCCAGGTCCACCGCTGCCTCCAGCGCCGTGTTGCCCAACTCCGCCACCAGCACCAGGGCCACGGCGAGGCACAGCAGGGCGAACTCGCCGGGCGTCACCCCCATGCGGGGCGCCACCAGCAGGACCGCCAGGCACGAGAGCGAGTGCCAGCGCATGTGCCGCTGGGTCCTGACCGCGTGCAGGACTCCCTCGACCGCGCAGTTGAGGGTCTGAAGCCAGGAATCAGGCTTCATCGAGACACAGCCGGTACAACTCGGACTCCCTGGCCTCCATCTCCGGCGCCCGGTCCGCGGCGTCTCCCTCGTGATCGTACCCCATGAGGTGGAGGATGCCGTGGATGAGCAGGAACGCCACCTCGTCCTCCAGGGCGGCCCCTGCCTCGTCGGCATCCCGGCGGGCGGTTTCGGTGCTGATCACGACATCGCCCAGGACCTCCGGCTCCACGTCTCCGAAGTCGCCCTCCCGCTGGGCAAAGCTGATCACGTTGGTCGCGGTGTCCTGCCCCATGTACCGGCAGTGAAGGTCCCGGATGACGGCATCGTCGCAGAGCCAGACGGAAAGCTCGGCGTCGTCACACCCCAACGCGGCCAAGGCCCTCGACGCCCGTCGCCGAAGCCTCTCCTCGTCGATGCCGGCCTCCGGGCAGTCGTTCCGGATCCAGATCTCCATGGCCTCTTCTGTCCCTGCCCTGACGTTCCGGATAGTCGATCCGCTGGTGGTAGATGGCGCTCAAGATGCGGGAGAAGCTGCGGGCGATGCGGTGGAGGTCCCGCAGGGTGAGATCGCAGTCGTCGAGCTGCCCGTCCGTGAAGACCCGACTCACGATCGCCTGGACGAGCCCGCCGATCCGGGCGGGCCGAGGATCGGGCAACGTCCGGGACGCGGCCTCCACGGCGTCGGCCAGCAGGACCAGCGCGGCTTCCCGGCTCTGGGGCTTGGGCCCAGGGTAGCGGTAGAGCTCCTCGCGAACCTCCTGGGGACCGCGGTTCAGCTGGCAGGCCCGATCGTAGAAGTAGTGGATGAGCCCGGTCCCGTGATGCTGCTGCACGATCTCCGCGATCTCGTGCCCCAACCCATTCTGCCGGGCCAACTCCGCCCCTTCCTTCACGTGGGACACCAGGATCAGACTCGACATGCTCGGCGAGAGCTTCTCGTGGCGGCTGCGGCCTTCGGCGCTGTTCTCGATGAAGTAGGAGGGCTTCGACAGCTTCCCGATGTCGTGGTAGTAGGCGGCCACGGTCGCCAGCAGGGCCCTCGCGCCGATCGCCTCGGCCGCGGCCTTCACGAGGCTCCCGGTAACGAGGGAGTGGTGGTACGTACCCGGGGCTCGGAGCATCAGCTGGCGCAGAAGCGGGTGATCGAGGCTCGCCAGCTCCATGAGCCGCATGTCCGTCGTGTAGCGGAACGCGACCTCCGCGAGGGGCACGAGCCCGAGCGCGAGCCCTCCGGCCAGGACACCCCCCGCGAACGCCACCGGCACCGCCACGAGGTCGCCGGGCTGCGGCACAGCGCTCGTGAGGAGGATGGCAGCTCCGGCCGCCGCCGCCTGGGCCAGACCCGCCCACAGACCTGCCCTCAGGAAATGCGCGCGGTGGCAGGCCCTCGCGGCCGCGGCAGCCCCGACGATTCCTCCCGCGGCGTAGCAGAGGAAGAAGACGAGGCCGTTCTCCAGGGGCAGGCACGCCAGTGCCAGGAAGGGAAGCCCCACCAGGAAAGCGGTTTCCGAGTTGAGGACCGTACGGACCGTGATCGTCAGAGCCGCCACCGGCAAGAGGAAGGGGAGGACGGTTTCCCCGAAGCCCAAGGGCGCCTGCAGGGAATCCCCGGCGAGTAGGATCCCCCTCTCGATCAGTGCCAGCAGCAGTACGATCGACGAAAGGAAGAGGAGATCCCTGGGAGAGGCGCGGAACTTCCTGACGTGGGCGGCCCCGAACGAGAGGCACAGGTGCAGCACCACGACCGAGAGGCCGAACACGCCGGCGACCCTGCGCCACGGGACACCGGACGGGATCAACCGGGCGTGGGCCTCCAGCCGGCCCGACTGCTCGCCGGTGACGCGATCGCCTTCCCGTACGAGGACCTCGCCCCTTCGCACGGCCTCGTGCACCAGGGGCACCGCCGCCCGCGCGGCCTCACGGCGACGGGCCGTCTCCTCCCTGTTGTAGGTCAGGTTCGGCCGTAGGTGCGCCGCCGCCAGAGAACGTCCCACGGACGCGACGGAGCGAACGGCCCCCAAGGGGATCAGGGACCGGCGGGCCTCCGCGTAATCGAGGACCACCTCCGGGCTTTCGAGACGGCGCTCTTCCCGGCTCTGGAGGTCTCGCACGGTCACACCCTCGCGAACGTGCAGCGCGAGGAGCCCGACGTTGGCCGCCACCCCCCGCCCGTAGAGGGGGGACAGCGCTGCCGAGGCCGCTTCCAGTGCCGCCCGCCGTCCCCGTTCCGACAGGAGTTCCACGGCCCGTTCCGGAGGAAGATCCAGGCTCCACCGGGCGCCGACCACTTCTGCCGCCACGTCGGGAATCAGCTTGCCTTCCGCCCCCGTCGCACGCCGTGCGGCCGCTTCCAGATCGTCCTCGACGACCGCCAGGGTCCGCGTCCCCGCATCCGGCTCGAAGTCGTACACCACCGGCACGAGGGCCTCCATGTCGTCCCGGAGGCGCTCCGTCCCTTGCGGATCGGGGAGCGAGAAGTCCGTGTTCGCGCGCACGGTCCGATCGGCGACGTCTCCCGGGAGGAAGGTCGCCGACGGCGGGCGCACCGGCATCCCGAGCAGCAGAGCCAGCGCAGCGGAAACAGCGGCCACGATCCCCACCTGGCGGAGCAATCGCAAGCCGGGGCGGACAGTACGAGCGGTGGAATCCCGCGTCGCGGTCTCGGAAGGGCTTATCGGGCGGTCCGGACGGGGCATCGTCGGCATGGGGCCTCCGCGGCGCCGCGACTATAGGCGCCGCCTGCCCGAAGTGTCAAGGTCGTTGGAACTCTTGGGGAAAAGCGTTGTGGGTGTTGTGGCACTGTGCTAGGTTTCGGGTCGCCATCTTCCCGAGGGAGGCCGCCGTGAGCTCTGCATCTTCCTTCCGACAAGAACTCGACACCATCAACCGGGAACTCCGCAAGTCCCTTCTCAAACTGCAGTCTCTTCTCGAAAAGAAGCGCCGGGCACTCAAGGAAGCCGAGATCCTGGAAGATCGAAGGGAACAGGAACAACTGGAGAAGGTCATCGGTAGCATCGAGACCAAAGTGAAGGAGATCCGGGAAATCGGGCTTCCCCCGCCGGACTGACCCGCGGAGCCGCCCCCCTTCAAGCCGGGCGGAACTCCGACAGATCGATCCCGAGCGCCCGGACCTTCGCCCTCAGCGTATTGCGGTGGATTCCCAATACTTCCGCAGCGCGCGACTGGTTACCCCCCGTCCACTCGAGAACCGCCCGGATCAGCGGCCTCTCCGTCATCCCCAGGATGACGTCGTGGAGCGACGTCGCGGCCTGCGGGCCGAGATCTCGGAGGAAAGCCCGGAACCGCTCGTGGAGGAGTTCCTCGAGCGACCGGTCACCCTGGAGGAACCGGTTTTCCTCGGCCGCCCGGAGGGCCCACGCCTGGACCTCGCCCCGGCCGAAGGGCTCCCGCAGGAACCCGAAGGCCTTGAACCCGTTCGGGACCGCCGCGGCGCCCTCCGGTTGCCAGCATCCGAGGATCAGCACGAACCGTTCGGAGGGGCGCGAGCGAAAGCAGCCGTCCAGGGCATCGAGCTGGTTGGGCTGGCGGGCGTCCACGAAGCACGCCAGGAACGGCCGCTGGCGGCGGTGCCGGGCGAGCGAGGTCGCCCCGGCGGCCTCTTCGCACGACTGGCCCATGGGCGAGAGGGCATCCCGAATCCGATGCCGGAGCCTCGGACTCGAGCTCACCACCATCACGGGTTCAGGCGAGCCACTCATGGCACCCACGACCAGGGACCTCCCCCGAGGGCAGCGGGAGCACCCCCCCGCTTTCCGAATCGATGAAGAAGCGCCCCACCTCGTCCGCGAGCGCCCGGGGGCTCTCGGCGGTCTGCACCCGGCGACGGAGTTCCGCCGCGCCGGGCCTGCCGCGGGCGCTCCAACCCACGAATTTCCTCATCTCGAACAGTGCCGTCCTCTCGCCCTTCCAGCCCACCAGGTCTTCCATCTGCAGCAGCAGATCCCGCCCTACTTCGGCGGCCTCCGGGGCGGGGGGCGGCGCCTCGCCGGCGTGCAGCGCCTCCGCCTCCCGAAAGATCCACGGGCTTCCCGCCGCCGCACGCCCGATCATGACCCCGGCGCAGCGGCTGGCCCTCATCCGGTGCAGGGCTTCGCCGGCATCCGTCACGTCCCCGTTGCCCACGACGGGGATCCCCACCGCCCCCGCGAGGGCGCCCACCAGGGACCAGTCCGCCTGTCCGGAGTATCCGTCCGCTCGGGTTCGCGGGTGCAGGGTGATCCAGTCGACGCCGCAGTCCTCCGCCAGGCGCCCCACCTCCAGGAAGTTCAGGGAGGCGCGGTCCCATCCCGCTCGAATCTTCACCGACAGCGTCCCTTTCACCGCCTTCCGGAGCGACGACAGGCACCGCTCCGCCCGGCCGAGATCCGTGAGCAGCGCGGCCCCGGAGCCGCTTCGAACCACCTTCCGAACGGGGCACCCCATGTTTAGGTCGATGTGCCGGAAACCCGCCTGCTGCGCCTGCAGGGCCGCCTCCCCCAGTTCGTCGCCGTCGGCACCGAAGAGCTGGATCCCCAGATCGGGGCCTCCGTCCGGCACGGAGAGGTAGGATCGGGTCCTGCGATTCCCTCGAGCCAGGGCTGCGGCGGAAACCATCTCCGTGAACATCCGGCGACAGCCGTTCCGCCGGAGCCTCCGCCGAAAGGCTGCGTCCGTTACCCCGGCCATCGGAGCCATCGTGAAGACGCCGGGCCCGGCCCGCCTCGGCTCAGGGGCCGTGCGCATCGGCCAACGCCTTCCGGACGGCTTCCAGGTCGATCTCGACCGCCTGCCTCAGCACCACGCGCCCCCGGGCGTCGGCCAGGTACAGCGTCGGCGTCTTGGTCACCCCCAACGGGTCGGCAGCCACCAGGACCTGGCCGTCGAGACGATCGTACACCACCGGGAACGGGAGGTCGGCTTCCTGGAGATACGCTCCCACGGCGTTGCTGAAACGGTCACCGTCGACGTTGATCGCCCACGTCGTGAGCCCCCGCCCCGCCCACTCCCGATGGAGCCCCGCCACCTCGGGCATGACCTCCTTGCAGTTCGGGCAGAAGACCGACCAGTACAGCAGCAGTTCCGGGCCGGCCCCCGGCCCTCCCAACCGGTGCTCCCTCCCCGCGAGATCCTCGAGCGTGAAGGACGGAATCCTCTCCCCGGGATCCAGGAGGCGGAACAACGGCACGTCCCCGCCTCCGGCCGCGACGGCCCAGGCGGTCAGGGCGGCGACCGCCCATCCGAAACACCGACCCTGCTTCCCCACTCAGACTCTTCCCACGATCACGGCGCCGACAGCCCCAGGTCCGCCAGGACGGCCCGGAACCTCTTCTGGCTCGCCCAATAGTAGTTGGGTTCCGCGAAGCGAACCTTGCCCTCGCGATCGAGGATCACGCTCGTAGGCAGTGCGTTGACGCAGTACGCCTTCCAGACCGACAGGTTCTTGTCGAGGAGCACCGGGAACTGGATCCCGAGGGTGCCGATCTCCTCCCGCAGCTTGGCCACGTGCGTCTCGGAGAGGTTCTGGGTCTCCTGATTCACCGCCAATACCACCAGATCTTTCGAGAGACCCGTGTAGAGGCCCTGTAGGAAGGCCAGTTCCTCCATGCAACGCGGGCACCAGGAAGCCCAGAACGCCAGGAAGACCACCTTTCCCCGATAGTCGGAGAGCGTCACCGGCTTCCCGTCCAGGGTTTCCACCGTGAAATCGGGGGCCTCGTCGCCGAGTTCGACGCACAGCGCATGTACGGGAGTCCAGGACCCCACGAGCAGGGCCGCCCCGGCGACGGCAGTGAGCAGAGCCTTTCGCTTCATGGTCGCACCTCCTCCCCCTCGTTCGGTCTCCGGGCCGGGTACTCTAGGAGACCCGCCCACCCCAGGCAAGACCTATCCTCGATACGACGGCCCGCCGCGATCGTGGCACTCCGCGCACGAGTCCCGCGGCGGCGGGAAGCTCTCCCTCGCGGGCTCCCCGAAGAAGAACTTGTGGTCGTGCACGCTCTGCCGCCGCCCGGACCGTTCGACGGCGGGAGCGTGACATTGGTGGCACTCCACGCTGCGGCCGGCATGGTCCGCGTGGACCCGGTCCCCGGGGCGGTCGCCCTCGTGGCACGACAGGCAGAAGTCCGAAGGGGTCATGCGCGGCTTGCCCTGCCGCGCCCGACGCCGCCGGAAGCTCTGGCAGGCATCGCAGGGCGCGTCCCTCGCCTCCAGGAAGGAGCCCACCCAGAACAGCCACTGCCGGTGCCGGTCCCCGTAGGTGCCGTCTCCCGTGAAGGTGGTGTTGTCCTGGCCCGGCTTGGGGAGCAGGCCCCGGTAGTAGCGCGCCAGGTCCCGACCGGGGAGGTAGCCGAGGGGGAAACGGAACTGCCCCGTCCGGTCGTGGCCGAGGGTGTGGCACGACTCGCACACCATGTCGCGACGCCCGTCGGTGAGCTTCGCCGGGTTGACGATCGCCTCGGGGCGGCCACTGGCCGCGTGCCGTCGCCCAGGGCCGTGGCAGGCCTCGCAACCCACGCCCAGCTCCACGAACCGTGGTCCGTTCCTCCATTCGAAGCCCGTCGTGTGGCAACCCTGGCAGTATTGGTCCCAAGGCTTCTCGGTCCAGTACCCGTCGTCCCAGCGCCCTTGGGGGATCGCCCACGCGGCGTCGGCCACGAACAGCCTCCCGCCCCGGTCGACGACGTAGCGCTGCAGCCAATGGGTCCCGAGGGCGTACACGAGCTCGTCTTCCGGAAAAGGCGGGGACGCCTTGAAATCGGCCAGCACCGCCGC
>CAZGRT010000151.1:0-10147 GCA_964528225.1 uncultured Thermodesulfobacteriota bacterium
CCCAGACGATGAGCGGCACCGGGATCGCCTCGGCGACCTTTTTCGCCAGGGCCGCGGCGTCCGCGGCGCTGGTGTTCATGCCGTTGGGGTCGGTGCTCCACAGCTGCAGGCAGATCAGGTCCGCCTTGTACTCGTCAAGGCACTTCTTAGCCCACGCGACCGGGTCGTTCATCACGTCGGCAAAGGGGGCCTTCAGCGCCTCCGGCCAGGTCTCGGCGGCCTCGGGCCGGTCGTAGACGTCCATGGCCACCAGGGGCCGATTGGGGTACGAGCCCTCGAAGTTGCACAGAGGCATCACGTTCTGACCGCCCACCTTGCGCACCTTGGATCCCGCACCGAGGTTCACCTCCACGATCTTTCCGGCGTAGGAGTCTTTCGGGAACTCAAATGCCATCGCTCACTCCTTTCGTCCCTCGGCGCAAGGCCTCGGACAGGTTGAAGTTTGGGCCTTCAGCCCAGTCGTTCCTCGGGCAGACACGCGTCCATGATCCTCGCCACGGCCCGGTATGCGGGCGAGTCCTCGGGAAGCTGGAAGGTAGGGCGCCCTTCCAGGTCGTACGCCGTCACGGCGGGATCGGCCGGCACCACGCCCGCCACCCGCAGCCCCAGGCGGTCGATCTCCCGCCGGGTCGCCTCCTCCAGATCCCCGGAGACCCGGTTCACCACGAGGAGGATCTCCCCGATGTTCACCTTGAGTTCCTGGACCAGGTCCCGTATCCGCCCGGCCGCCTGGATCCCCCGAACGGAGGAGTCCGTGACGGCGAACATGAGATCCATGTTGTGCGTGGTCCGGCGGGACAGGTGCTCCATCCCCGCCTCGTTGTCCAGGACCACGTACCCGTAGTTCTCCGCCATCTCGTCGACGTACTTCTTGCAGAGGGTATTGGCGTAGCAGTAGCAGCCGGGCCCCTCCGGTCGCCCCATCACGATCAGGTCGAAGCCGTCGGCCTCGATCAGGCACTCCTGGGTCTTGTAGTTGATGAACGCGTCCTTGGTCATGCCGGCCGGAACCGCACCGAGCCCCTCGCGGATCTGCCCGATGGTCTGGGAGACCCCGAGCCCGAGGACCTCGTTGAGGTTCATGTTGGCGTCGGCGTCCACCGCGAGGACCCGGCCCGCCCGCCGGGTGACCAGGTAGCGGATCATCAGGCCCGCGACGGTGGTCTTCCCCGTGCCGCCCTTGCCCGCCACCGCGATGTGGAATCCCATGGTCGCCGCTCTCCCCGTCTCAGTTCGCCGCCGCCTGGCGGAGCGCCTTCAAGCGCTCGGCGCGGATCGGGAACTCCTCCATGCGCGTGTGGGGCAGGAAGAGGGCCGCCACGTACTCGTCCATGTAGATGTTCGAGGCCGACAGCTCGATGTTGGTGATCATCGTGGCGATGGATTCGGCTTCGTCGATCTTCTCCTGGTACAGGGTCGCGAGCACGCAGCCCGCGAGGCTCGTGTTCCCGCCGTAGGTCACGATCTCGGGGTCGACCTCGGGCAGAAGGCCGATCGTCATCGCCTTCTCGACGTCGATGTACTGGCCGAAACCGCCGGCGATGATGATGCGCTGCACGTCCGAGAACTGGAGCCCGACGCTCTTGAGCAGCACCGCGCACGCAGAGTAGATCGAGGCCTTGGTGCGGATCAGGTTGTCGATGTCGGGCTCGGTGATGGCGATGTCCTGCCCGATCTGGGTCTCCTCCTTCCAGCACAGGACGTACTCCCAACCGCCCTCCCCCTCCCGCACGCGGGGCGTCCGGGCCGCCAGTTCGCGGTTGAACTTGCCGTTCTGGGAGATGACGCCCGCCTCCTGGAAGCCGGCGATGCAGTCGATCATGCCCGAGCCGCAGATCCCCTTGGGCTTGCTCTGGCCGATCGTCAGGATCATGGGCTCGAAATCGGCGGGGTTGATGCGCACCTGCTCGATGGCCCCGAAGGTGGCGCGCATCCCGTACTTCACGCCCCCGCCCTCGAAGGCCGGCCCGGCCGAGGCGGACGCCGAGACCATTCAGTCCTGGTTGCCGATCACGATCTCGCCGTTGGTGCCCACGTCCATGAACAGCGTCAGCTCGGGCCGGGTATGGATGGCGGTAGCCAGGATCCCGGCCGTGATGTCGCCGCCCACGTAGGAAGCCACGCACGGCATCGCGTACCCGGGAACCCCTGCGGGCAGACGGATGCCGAGGTCGGCGGGGCGGAAGGGCGGAAAGAAGTTCGCCGTCGGCACGTAGGGCGCCTCTCGGATGTACTTCGGGGGAAGCCCCAGGAGGAGCTGGGTCATCGTGGTGTTGCCCCCGAACAGGGCGTGGCTGATCTCTTCCGGCTTCACCTGGGTGCGCTCCAGCAACTCCTTCAGGACGCCGTTGATCGTCTTCACCACCCGCTGCTGCAGGGCCTCCAGCCCCCCCTCCTTCAGCGTCGCGACGATGCGGGTGATGACGTCCTCGCCCATCGACACCTGGGCGTTGTAGTCCGCCGCCCGGTCGATCTCCTTGCCCTCGTTCACGTCCAGCAGGGCGCCGTGCACCGTGGTGGTACCGATGTCCACCGCAAGGGCGAACGTCCGGGGGCGCGTGTCGCCCGCCTCCACCCGCAGCAGCCGGTGGCTGCGGTGGGTGTGCATCACCGTGGCGGTCACCTTCCACTGCCCCGCCCGCAGCGCCGCGGCCAACTCCTTCAAGACAGCGAAATCGCAGCTGACCTGCTCGAGCCCGTGGTCTCGCTTGAGCGCGTGGCCGAGGCGGCCCATGTCGGAGACGTTGTTCTCCGCCGTGGGCGGCGCCATCTCGACGTAGTACCGGGCGACCGCGGGCTCCGCCCGCTGCCCGGCGTACTCCATGCCGAGGCGGGCCGCCGCCAGGACGTGTTCGGGCTTCGCCTTGAGGAACTGGCGGTCGAGCACACCCTTTTCGTGGCGGGACTCGACCGGCACCTCGACCACTAGGTCGTCGAGGATGTCGGTCTGGCACGCCAACCGGTACCCCTGGTCCCACTCCGCCTGGGAGAGCTTCGAGCTCGTCTTGGCCCGGTGCTCGCCCTCCAGGATGCGGACCTTGCACTTGCCACACGTGCCGGCGCCCCCGCAGGAGGCGTTGACGTGAACCCCGGCGACCATCGCGACACGGAGGAGGTTCTCCGCCTCGCGGTAGACGTCGATGCTCACCTCGTCGGGTTGGAACCGAACCGTGTGCCGCTTCTGGGGCAAGGCGTCTCCCAGGGAAATGGAGGGGTGGGGAGGGCAAGCCCTCCCCACCCGAACCACAATGGAATGAACCGGCTAGAAGAGGCCCTTGATGACGCCCTTGTCGTCGATGTCCACGTACTTGTAGGCAGGATCCGCCGACAGTCCGGGCATCGTGCGCATCTCACCCAGCAGTGGGTAGAGGAACCCTGCGCCGAGGCTTGCCCGGATGTCCCGGATCGGCACCCGGAAGCCCTTCGGGCGGCCCTTGAGCGTCAGGTCGTGGCTGAGCGACAGGTGGGTCTTCGCCATGCACAGTGGGAGCTTGTCGTACCCCATCTTGGTGAACTGCGCGATCTTCTGCTCCGCGGCGGGCAGGTAGTCGACGCCGTCGGCGCCGTAGATCTCCTTGGCGATGATCTCGATCTTCTGCTTGATGGACCAGTTGTCCGGGTAGAGGAACTTGAACTTCGAAGGCTTGTCGCAGGCCTTGACGACCTCCTCGGCCGCCTCGGTGGCGCCCGCGCCGCCGTGCATCCACACCTCGATCGGCACCGAGGCGCTGGCGCCGGCTTCCTCGGCGCGCTTCTGGATGATCTTGACTTCTTCGTCCCGGTCGAACTCGAACCGGTTGATCGTGTTCACCACGTTCACGCCGAACTTCTTCATGTTCTCGATGTGCTTCTCGAGGTTCTCGATGCCCTTCTCCAGGTACTTGTAGTGCTCCTTCTTGAGCTCCTCGGCCAACTGCTTCGGCGTGTACTTGGAGATCTCGGCGTAGGACATGCCGTGCATCTTGAGGGCGCGCACGGTGCAGGTGATGACCACGCAGTGGGGCTTGAAGCCGCCGTACCGGCAGGTGATGTTCATGAACTTCTCGGCGCCCATGTCGGCCGCGAAGCCGGACTCCGTCACGACGTAGTCGCCGAGCTTGAGGCCAACCTTGTCGGCGATGATGGAGTTGTTGCCGTGGGCGATGTTGGCGAAGGGGCCTGCGTGGACGAGGGCCGGGTTGCCCTCGAGGGACTGGATCAGGTTGGGCTTCAGGGCGTCCTTCATCAGCACGGTCATGGCGCCGGCCACCTTGAGGTCCTCAGCCGTCACCGGCTTGCCGTCGTAGGTGTAGCCGAGCAGGATGCGGCCCATGCGCTTGCGCAGGTCCTTCAAGTCCGTGGCGAGGGCCAGGATCGCCATCACCTCGGAGGCCACGGCGATGTCGAAGCCCGTCTCCCGAGGCACGCCGTTGAGCTTGCCGCCCAGGCCCACGACGATCTCCCGCAGGCAGCGGTCGTTGAGGTCGACAACGCGACGCCACTGGACCGTGTGCGGGTCGATGTTGAGCGGGTTGCCGAGGAGCAGCGAGGTATCGAGGGCCGCCGAGCACAGGTTGTGGGCGATGGATACGGCGTGGATGTCCCCGGTGAAGTGGAGGTTGAGGTCCTCCATGGGGACGATCTGCGAGTAGCCGCCGCCGGCCGCGCCGCCCTTGATGCCGAAGACCGGCCCCAGGCTCGGCTCCCGGAGGCAGAGCATGGAGTTCTTGCCGATCTTGTTCAGCCCCTCGTTGAGGCCGATGGAGGTTACCGTCTTGCCTTCGCCCAGGGGGGTCGGCGTGCAGGCGGTGACGTCGATGAGCTTGGCGTCCTTCTTCTTCGCCAGACGCTTCAGCACCGCCTCGTAGTCGATCTTCGCCTTATAGTTACCGTAGTACTCGAGTTCGCTCTCCAGGATGCCCGCCTTCTCGGCGATGTCCCGGATGTGCTTCATCTTGTGGGCCTGCGCGATCTCGAGATCCGACGGGACCTTCCTGGGCTTGAGCTTGCTCATCGCCGCAGGAGCGGCCTTGGCCTTGGCGGCGGGCTTGGCCTTGGCTGCGGGCTTGGCTTTGGCTGCGGACTTGGGCTTCGCTGCGGACTTGGACTTGGGCTTCGCCATAGATCCTCCCTCCGTTCGGCCTCAAGGCCGTAAGCAGGTTTGCCGCGACAGGACGCGGCCTGCGTCTCGGTGGTTTACCTGCGGGGCTCACGGGGCCGAAGGCCCTGCCGGCCGCACCGGCGGCCCGACGCTCGGAAAGACCCGCGAAACGAAATCCGCCGGGGATCGGAAACATGGCCAGCGCCGGCCCATCCCCTCGGGAAGCTCCGCCGTGGCGCTCCGAACCGTCGTTTCGCCCGGCGGAAAAGCCGGGCAAGGATACTGACGCGGTTTTTGGCCTGTCAAGGCCATTTTCCCCGGCGATTGTTGAGAGAATTGGCACATGGGGCGCCGCCTCTCCCGGAGCCGCCGAACGCCCCTCCGACCGCGCCCGCGTGGCCGCTTCAGAAACGATATCCCACGCCCAGGTAGAGGCCGTTCTCGTCGAAGAGGTGGAGTTCCCCGGAGAAGAACACGTTGGGGGTCACGAAGTAGTCCGCCCCCCCGAACACGCCCAGGAAGTTGTCCGAGGAGTAGTCGTCGACCCCCTGGTTGAGCTCGTAGTGCGCATAGGAGAACCGCAGGCCCCCGAAGGGGTAGAAGTAGCCGACCCGGCCCGCCGCACCCATCTCCCGCACCAGGTAGAGCGCCGCGTGGTACCCCATCCGCTCCACCTTCCGCGACCCGTCCTCGCTGCGAAGGTACTCGGCCTGCAGATCGGTCACGAGCTTCATCGACTGCTCGGGGAAGTTCAGAAGCCCGTAACGGAGCCCGATGCCCAGATCCTCGCCGAGGGATCCCTGGAAGTCCACCCGGTCGAACTCCAGGTCCCCGAAGCCGAGGGTCGCGTACAGGTCGAGGCCGTCGAGAATGCCGATCTGGCCCCGGAAGAGCATCCGGCGGGAGGTCACCTCATCGCCGCGGCCATCCTCGACGTCGCGCTCCCCGTACCCCACGGTCGCGGAGAGGGCGAACTTGCCGGGCCCCAGAGGAACTGCAAGTCCCCCGCTCTGGGACGCCCGGGCCACGGCCGGGGCGGCGGCCAGCGCGGCCACGGTGAGAAGGACGGCAATCGGCCTCATGGAAACTCCTCCCGGGGGAACCCGACCGCGCACCGGCTGCAGCGACGAGACGACTCCGTTTACCACAAAGGCGCAGTCCCTCCAAGCCCTCGCCGGCGGGATCTTCCGGGCCTTGGGAGGCGCGTCCCCGGACGCGACGCGCGCCTGCGGAAACCTTGATTTCCCGGGGTGCCGTGGTGTAGCGTTGCCGCCTTTCTCCGTCCAGGGCCCTCGGCCCCCTCCGGGAGTGCGTTGCGATGCTCGACCAGATTCGCAAGAACGTCCGTCACCCGTATATCCAGGTGCTGCTCGGCCTGATCATCGTGGTCTTCATCCTGTTCTTCGGCTGGAGCATGCGCTCCCAGCCGCCGAACTACGTGGCCAAGGTCAACGGCGACACCATCGACTTCCGCTCCTACCAGCAGGCCTACAACGGGCTCGTCAGCATCTACCAGGAAGCCTACAAGAACGAGTTGAACTCCGACCGCATCCGGCAGCTCGGGCTCGGCCGCCGCGCGCTCGACCAGCTCGTCGACCGGACGCTTCTGCAGCAGGAGGCCTCGCGCCGCGGCATCCGGGTCGCCGACGACGAGGTGCGGGGGGCCATCGAGGGACTTTCGGTCTTCCAGGAGGGCGGCGCCTTCAGCAAGCCCCTCTACGTGCGCGTCCTCGAGGCCAACCGCCTGACGCCGCTCGAGTACGAAACCTCGAAGAAGCTCGAACTGGAGATCCAGCGGGTCGAGGCCTCCATCCGCGCGGAGGCCTCCGTCACCGACGCCGAGGTCGGCCAGGAGTACCGGGACCGCAACGACCGCGTGGTCGTCGACTACGTGTCCTTCAGCCCGGCGGCCTTCGAGCCCGATGTGAAGCCGACCGACGAGGCCCTCGCGGACTTCTTCCAGGCCGAGGCCGAGACCTTCCGGCGCCCCGAGAGGCGGGCGGCCCGCTACGTCCTGTTCTCCCCGGAGGCCTACACCGACGCGGTGGAGTTGACCGACCAGGAGCTTCGCGACGAGTACGCCTGGCGCGCGGAGGAATTCCAGGTGAAGGAAGCCGTCCGCGCCCGTCACCTCCTGGTCCGGGTCGCTCCCGACGCCGGCGAAGCCGACCGGAAGGCGGCGCGGGAGAAGATCCAGAAACTGCGTCAGCAGATCGAAGGAGGCAAGTCCTTCGCGGACGTCGCCCGGAAGAACTCCGAAGAGCCGGGAACCAAGGAGCAGGGAGGCGACCTCGGCTTTTTCGAGCGCGGACGGATGGTGCCCGAGTTCGAGCAGGCGGCGTTCGCCCTGGAACCGGGCAAGGTGAGCGATCCGTTCGAGACGTCCTTCGGCTACCACCTCATCCTGGTGGAGGAGCACCGGCCGGCCTCCCAGAAGACCTTCGAGGACGTGCGCGACACGCTCGCGACGGAGATCCGCCGGCGGAAGGCCCTGGAGCAGACCTACGCGGCCGCCGACAACGTGCTGATGGACCTGGAGGACGGGAAGACGACCTGGGAGAAGCTCGCGCAGGAGCGGGAGGTGAAGACCACCGACGTCGTCCCCCAGGGCGGCTCCGTCAGCGGCGTGGAGAAACCGGCCGAGTTCACCGAGGCCCTCTTCTCGATCGGGAAGGACAAGGCGGGAGAACTGATCGAGACCGGCGCCGGGACCTACCTGTTCGCCGCCGCGTCGGTGGAGCCCTCGTCGATCCCGCCCCTGGCCGACGTCAAGGAGGAACTCGTCGCTCGCTTCCGCCAGGTGGAGGCGAAACGGCTCGCCGAGGCCAGGGCCAAGGAGTTCCTGTCCCTGGCGGCCGAGAACTGGGGCGACGCGGTCAAGAAGTTCGGCGTCGCGGTGGAGACCACCGAGCCCTTCGCCAAGAAGGGCGGTGCCGTTCCGAAGATCGGTTGGGCACCGGCGCTGAAGGAGGCCGTATTCTCCCTCGGCGAGCCGGGAGCCGTGGCCTCCCAACCCTTCGACGTGAACGGCGCGTACTACGCCGTCCGCCTCGCGGAGAAGCAGGAGGCCGATCCGTCGAACCTGGAAGCCGAGCGGGAACAACTTCGCGCGGAACTCCTCCCGACCAAGCAGGAGGAGCACTTCCAGGCCCAACTGGACGAACTGCGAAAGAAGGCGGAAATCACGGTGAACGAGGATCTGCTCTTCTGACGCCGAGCGTTTTCGGGGTATCACCGGAGAGGGGGACTCGATCGGATCCTCCCGACCCGAGTCACGAACCGACGGGGCGAGCGCCATCAGGGGCTCGCCCCTCCTCTTTTTCGCGACATCGGAAGACGTGGCGGCAAGCATCGGTTCCCACGGTGGTGCGCGCCGCCATGCGGCTCCGAACCGCACGGCGAACCCGTGCCCCAGGAGCGGGCACCCGCCCCACGGAGTGAGGACCCCGTCGAGGGTCGCAACGAGGACGACTGCGGTAAAGAATCCGGGCCACCAAGACGATCCATAGGGGGCCGGGGGGCGGGAGCAGGGAGAGGGCATTTTGGGGATGACCAGCGAACCTGCTGCGGGCGACTCGGGGTGGATCGGCGACCTTCGCCGGGACGCCCGGTGGAAGGAGGGCCTGCTCGCCACGCTTCGCCTCCGGGGAGACGAATGGCCCGCCCTCACCGGCGACCTGTCGTTGGGCGGGGTCAAGATCGCGGTCCACGCTGCGGTGCCCTTCGTGGGCGAACCGGTCTTCCTGGCGATCGCCTTCGAGAAGCGGGTCATCGAGGTACGGGGCGTGGTCCAACACGTCCGGGAAAGGCCCTGGGGCAGTATCGTGGGGATCGCGTTCGAGGAGAGCGCGCACACCGATCTTGCGCGCCGGTGCCTGGAGAGAATCGGCGGCCCCGCAAGCCGGGACCCGAAGACGTTCGGCTCCGACGATGCGCATCGGAACACGGACGATTCGAGCCCCGCGTGAGGCCCCGTTGACCACGTCCGTGGCGGCTTACATGGACCGGTACTTCCGGTTCACCGTGGAGGGGCCGGTCGACGGCGAGGCCTTGTTCGAGTCCTGCCTGCGCGTGTGCGCCCTGTTCGGGAGCAGGGGGCCGCGCAACCTCCTCGTCGACGCCCGTCGGGTTGAGTGGCGCGCCGCCACCACCGACATCCATTATTTCGCCTCGACCATGGAGCGGCCGGATGGAGTGCGAATCGCCCTCCTCTGCCGCCCGGACGACCAGGACGCCCACTTCCTCGAGACGGTCGCCGGCAACCACGGCGTCCCCCTCCGCCGGTTCCACGACGAGGCGGAGGCCGTTGGGGCCATGGAAGCGTAGGTCCTGGCGAGCCCGCAAACTCGAGCGGGGCGGCCCTTCGGATCGGGGCACCGGCGTTGGAACGAGCCCACAGAGGATGGCATTCGAGGGAAGGAGCCCGAGCCCATGGACAAGAGAGAGCATCACCGCGACCGGCATCGCCTCCGGGTGCGCCTGGAGCCCGGCACCATCCACAGCATGACCGGGGACGTGAGCCCCGGCGGCGTTTTCGTCTACTCGCACCGCCTTCTCAAACCGGGCACCGTCGTTCATTTCCAGGTGGAGATCCCCGATGGCGTGGCCGAGGCGGAGGGCGTCGTGCGCTGGGCCAAGCGGGTGCCGCCACAACTGACGTCCGTGGCCCGGGGCGGGATGGGCGTGGAGTTCACCCGGGTGTCCGAGGAGCTCCAAGCCTACCTCGACGACAACTGCACCATCCTGCTTCGGGCCGTGTAGCCGAAGCGGAGCGCGAACGCCGTTGCTTCACCGGAGGTGGGGCCCCGTTCGCCGGTTCGCCGGCACGGGGCGGAAGGATGGCACCTGGTGAACGTCTCCGCGCCACTGCTCGTGCTCTCCGACTGCGCTGCCGCCTCGGCCATCGTGGCGTTCGTCGCGATCACCCGGGCGCCGAAGCTCCTGACCTCCCTCGCCCGCAAGGTCCCTCCCGACATCGTCCCGATGCCGGTGGACCGGCTCTCCAACTTCTGCCGTCGGGTGCGGGGCACTCCCATCGCCCTCAACGGCCTGGTGGTGTGCGTGCCC
>CAZGRT010000152.1:0-2578 GCA_964528225.1 uncultured Thermodesulfobacteriota bacterium
TCGCGGTTCATGTAGAGGAACTCGGTCCGGTAGAGGCCGATCCCCTCGGCGCCGCACCGGCGGAGGTTCTTCACCTCCTCCAGGAGCTCGATGTTGGCCGCGACCCGGACCTTGTGCCCGTCCCGCGTCACCGCGGGGAGCACGGCGAAGGATGCGAGCTCCTCGCGGAACGCGTGGTATCGGGCCCTTCGCTGGTGGGCGGTCTCGAGTTCCTCGTCGGTGGGGTTGAGGAAGACCGCTCCCGACAACCCGTCCACCACGATCGTGTCGCCGCCGTTGGCGCGCTCGGTGACCGTCTCGAGCCCCACCACGGCCGGGATGCTGAGGCTGCGGGCCAGGATGGCGGTGTGGGACGTCCGGCCGCCGAGATCCGTCACGAACCCCTTGACCCGCCCCACGTCCATCTGAGCGGTGTCCATGGGTGAAAGGTCGTGGGCCACGATCACCACGTCCCCTTCGATGTCCGCGATGTTCTCGTGGCGCCGCCCCGTGAGGTTCCGCAGGATCCGGTCCCCGAGGTGCTCCACGTCGTTGCGGCGGTCCCGGAAGTACTCGTCGTCGATCGCGTCGAAGGAGGCCTTGACCCGCTCGAGCACCTGCCACAGGGCCCACTCCGCCCCGAAGCGGTTCTGCTGCACGAGCTTCTCCGCTTCCTGCGAGATCATCCGGTCGTCGAGCATGAGCAGGTGCACGTCCACGAGGTAGCTGTGGTCGCCGAGCTTCTTCTCCTCGTAGTGGGACCGGAGGTTCTCGAGCTGTGCCCGGGTCTCCTCCAGGGCACGGCGCAGCCTCCCGATCTCCCCGTCCACCTCGTCGGCGTCTATGGTCCGCTCGGGAGGGCGCACCTTCCGCCGGTCGAGGAGGAAGGCCTTCCCGATCACGATGCCGGGGCTGACCGCGATCCCCTGCAGCTGCACTCGTTCCCTGACGACCTTCACGCCCTACTCCTTCTCCCAGAAGCCGTTGCGGATCAACCGCCCGATCTCCTCCAATGCCTCGGCCGCGTCTTCCCCCGTCGCCCGCACCGTGAGGAGCGACCCCCTTCCCGCAGCGAGCATCAGGACGCCCATGATGCTCTTCCCGTTCACGGAGAGGTCGTCCTTGCACACTTCGATCTCCGACCGGAACCGCTGGGCCGTCTGCACCAACAGGGCCGCGGCCCTGGCGTGCAGGCCGAGCGAGTTCACCACCTCGAAGATCCGCTGCTGGGAGGGGTTCTCTCCTACTGCCATGCCACGATTCCCGCACACAGCAAGGCCACGAGGTACACCAGCCACACGACGTTGGCACGCCGGTGCAGCAGCCAGGCCGTCAGGAGGGCCAGGGCCCAGCCGGCACCACCCCAGGCCCAGCCGGGGACGGACCACTCGTCCAGCAGGGTCACCCGACCCGCCAGCGACATCAGCGTTCCGAGCAGGACGGCGCAGACGACCTTGATCCGCCGCGCCCAGCCCAGCAGATCCGGCCGGGCCATGACCTCCACGATGCCCTCCCCGTTGCGATAGCCCGCGCAGAACGCCGCGACCCGTCCCGCGAGGTTTGCGATCGTGAAGGCCGATACGAAGAGGAGCGGCGCGATCGCCTGTCCCTGGTACGCCAGGTGGAGGCTGGCGAGCACCAGCAGGGGCTTCACGGCCCCCCAGTACAGGCTGTCCCCGACGGCTCCGTAGGGACCCATGAGAGCCTGCTTGAGCCGCGCGCTCCCTTCCGTGCCCCCCTCTCCCCCCTGCTCGAGGCGTATCACGGCACCGAGAACCGCGGCAGCCAGGAAGGGGTGGGTGTTGAAGAACTCCAGGTGCCGCGCGAGCGCGCTCCGGTACCTCGGGCCGTCTCCGTGGATCCGCCGAAGGGCCGGCTCCACCGCGTACGCGAAGCCCAGGCCCTGCATGCCGCGGAAGCTCCAGGAAGCCTGCAGCCAGAGGCTGCGCCCGAAGCACCGCACGAGATCCCTCCGCCTCAGCTCCGCCACGGCTTCCCCGCCAGGTGTTCCAGCAACTCGCCGCCCCGCCGGGCCGAGAGCGCACCGAGGGCCCCCAGGGTGAACCAGGGCGCGTGCCTTCTCAGACCGAGCCCGGCCAGCACCGCGGCCGCCCCGAGGAACGGCAGCGAGGACTCCAGGAGTTCGAGCCCCGCCCCCGTCTCGTCCGGCAGGCGCGCGGCGACAGCGGCGATCGCCCAGCTGCCTGCCCACGCCCCCGTCCCCGTCGCCGCGGCACCTGCCGCGAAGAACCGCAGGGCACCCGCGAGATGGCGGCGCCCCAGCCCCGGCTCCCGGCCCTGCGCCAGGTCGCGGCGCACCGACTCGAGAAGCCCGGCGTTCCAGCGCCTCACCAGGACGTCCAGCCGCCGGCCCAGCGCGCCGAAGGGGACGGCCAGGAGCACCCCCAGGGAAGCCCGCGCCTCCCAGCTCCACGGGTCGGGAGCCAGGGCGGCGAACACCGGCGCGAGGACAGCCACCAGGGTCTCGTCGGGGGGGACCGCCGCGCCCATCGGCAGGTCCATGAGCCAGAGCAACTCCACGAGCGCTCCGCATGCGAGGCCCAGCAGCGGCGCACCCATGACCCAGCCGGCGAGGGTG
>CAZGRT010000153.1:0-3854 GCA_964528225.1 uncultured Thermodesulfobacteriota bacterium
CAAGCGGATCAAGGAGCAGGTCTCCCGCGACGAGGCCGCCCGCGCCACGCCCGCCCCTCCGACCCGTCCGGGCACGGAGTCCGACGTGCGCCGGGCCGTGGAGTCGATCCGGGGCCGCATCCAGCCCCAGACCGGGGGCGGCGGAGCCGGCAGCCCTTCGGGAACGGCCGAGGGTGCGGTGGGGATCCGGGGAACCTCGGGCAACGTGCTCCAGGAGGTCCGCCTGCGGGCCTACTACAACCGGCTCTGGGAGCACGTGAACTCCCACTGGGCGATCCCCCCGTCCCTCGACGGCAAGGACTACACGGTCATCGTGTCCATCGCCCTGGATCGCCGGGGACGGCTGCTGGAGTCCACCGTGGAGCAGTCCTCCGGAAGTTCGGCCTTCGACCAGTCGGCGCTGCGCGCCCTGGAGCGCGCGAGCCCCCTGCCCCCCTTCCCCGAGGAGGTCGTGGGAGACGTCCTCGAGGTGGGGTTCCGCTTCCACGGGGAGTAGACGGCCGTGACGACGCCCGAGCCCCGGCGCTTCTCCCCCGGCCCCCTGCTGCGCGCGGCCTGCGCGGCGGCCCTGGTGGGGCTGCTGGGAGCCTGCGCGGGACCCGCGCCCCCGGGGAGCTACCGGGTGCACGGCCGCACCTACCGCCCCCTGCCCGACGCGTCCGGGTACTCCGAGGTGGGCCTGGCCTCCTGGTACGGCCCCGGCTTCCACGGCCGACGCACCAGCAACGGCGAGGTGTACGACATGCACGCGGCCACGGCCGCCCACAAGCTCCTGCCCCTGGGCACCGTCGTCCGCGTGACCCACCTCGAGAGCGGGCGCCAGGTGGTCGCCCGGATCAACGACCGTGGGCCCTTCGTGGACGGGCGCGTGATCGACCTCTCCCTCGCCCTGGCCCGGGAACTGGACATGGTGGAGGCCGGCACCGCCCGCGTCCGCGTGGAGGCCATCGAGGGCCCGCGGGGCACGACGCCCCCGACCCGCCTCCAGGGACCCTTCGCCTGGCAGGTGGGCGCCTTCCAGGAGAGGCGCAACGCGGAGGGGTTGGCGGCCCGGCTCTCGCCGTCCTTCGGGACCGTGGCGGTCCTGCGCTACGATCGGGGAGACGCCGTGTTCCACCGGGTCCGGGTCGGACGGTACGGCGACACCGATTCGGCCGACCGGGACCTCCCGGACCTGCGCGCCATGGGATTGGCGCCGCTCCTGGTGCGAGCGGACTGATGCCACGGGAGAAGACGCGAAGGGGGCGGAAGCCCGCCACGACCGTCCGGGGCGAGAGCGCGGGGAAAGGCGGTGGGAGCGGGTGACGTTTCCTCCCTTTCCCATCCCTCCCGAGGAGAGGCCCTCCTCCGTCCGGGAACTGCTCGCCGCCCGCGAGGCCGACATCGCGCCCTATCTGGACTACCTGGTCACCGAGGAGCTTCGCGAACACTACGGGCTGCCCCACGACGAACCGTGGACGTGGGACGGCCCCGGCCGCTTCCGCTGCCTGCGTGTTCCCGGCGCGTCAGCACTGCGTGTCGAGGTCTGGCCCGACCCCGACGCCGAGGACCCGGCCCAGGTGGTCGAGCTCGCCGACACCTACATGGGGCACCTGGAGGCGTCGTGGATCGTCCTCAACGACCTCTCGCGACCCCGTTTCGACCTGGACCGGGACAAGGGCGGCGTCCCGATCCCCATGGGGTCGACGCTGCGCAACCTCCGCGAGGAGATCCGGGCGCTGGCGGCGGGCCTCGCGCCCAACCAGGTGCGCCCGGGGCTGCGGATGTTCCGGCCCCTCATCGAGCGCATCGAGGGGTGGGCCGGCCTGCTCGGCGTCGAGATCCTCTACGTGGCCCCGCTGGCCTACCACAACGCCGTCAAGTACGAGAAGTACGGGTTCACCTACGCTTCGGGGCTGGAGGAGCTCCTGTGGATCCACCGGGAGTTCCAGCCCGGCGGGGTGCTTCGGCGGCGCATGGACGGCTCGCGCCCCTTCCGCATGCCGTGGATGGCCGACACCATCCGCGGGCGCTCCTGGGCGATCCACGACGGCGTCCTGAACCGCCGTTGGATGGCGCCCCAGATGTACAAGTTCATCGGGCGCCCCTTCTCCACGGAGACCTTCCCCGGCGGCCCGTGGTGAGGCGGCCTCGCCTCACGCGCCCCCCTGCTCCGGCCGTGCCAGGTGCTTCGCGATCGTCTCCGCCAGCGCCGCGGAGATGCCGGGCACCTCGGCGATCTCGCCGGGCGTGGCGCCGCGCAGCCTACGCAAGCTGCCGAAGTGCCTGAGGAGCGCCCGCCGCCGCTTCTCGCCGATGCCGGGAACCTCTTCCAGCGCGCTCGACAGCGCGCTGCGCGTCCGGCGCCGGCGGTGGTGGGTCACGGCGAAGCGGTGCGCCTCGTCCCGAAGACGCTGCAGCAGGAACAGCCCCGAGGAGTTGCGCGGGAGGACCACCGGGTTGATCCGTCCCGGGAGGAACACCCGCTCCGGGCTGTGCTCCACCGACTCGCCGGAACCCGGCCGGGCGCGGGCCTTGGCGAGCCCCACGGCGGGCACCGAGACACCGGCCTCCTCCAGCGCCCGCTGCGCCACGGAGAGTTGGCCCCGGCCTCCGTCCACCACGACGAGGTCCGGGAGCTCCCAGCCCGGCTCCCTCCGACGCCCCAGACGCCGGGAGAGCACCTCGAAGAGCATGGCGAAGTCGTCCGCCCCCGAAACGGTGCGGACCACGAACCGCCGGTACCCCTCCCTGCGCGGAAATCCGTCCACGAAGGTCACCAGGCTGCCCACCGCCTCGCGGCCCTGCACGTTGGAGATGTCGTAGCACTCCATGCGCCGGGGGGGAGAGGGCAGGCGGAGGCGCTCCCGAAGCTCGGAGAGGGCGGCATCGTAGCCGACCTTCGTCCGACGCCTCTCCGCCAGCAGTTCCGCCGCGTTGTCCCGAGCCATCCGCACGAGGGCGGCCTTCTCTCCCCGGCGGGGAGCGAGCACGCGGACGCGCGCACCCCTGCGCTCCCCGAGCCACTCCTCGAGCAGACTGCGCTCTCCGTCGGGAACGGGTTCGCCGACCAGAACCTCCCGGGGCACGATCCGGTCTTCCCGGTAGTACTGCTGGAGGAACTCGACCGCCAGGTCGGGGTCGTCGCCCTGCACGTCCCCGAAGTAGTAGGGGCGCCGGTCGATGAGGTTTCCCGACCGCACCACGAGCACCGCAACCTGTGCCTCCCCCCCCTCCCGGGCGATCCCGACGACGTCCCGGTCGACGGGCTCGTGGGTCACCGCCTTCTGCCGCTCCAGGGTGAGCTCGATCGCGCGGACCCGGTCCCGCAGCCGCGCCGCCTCCTCGAACTCGAGACGTGCGGAGGCCTCCTCCATGGAGCGCCGCAGCCCCTCGAGCAACTCCCCGCTTCGGCCCCGCAGGAACAGCACCACCTGCTCCACCAGCCGCCGGTAGGACGCCTCGTCCACCATGCCGCAGCACGGCGCTCGGCAGCCCCGGATCTGGCAGTAGAGGCAGGGTCTCGTCCGCTGGCGGAACTCCCGCTCGGAGCACTGGCGCAGGGGGAAGATCTTCTGGATCAGCTCCAGGGTCTCCCGAAGGTCCCGGGCGGAGGCGTAGGGCCCGAAGTAGAGGGCACCGTCGCGCTTCACCTGCCGCACCATGGTCAGCCGCGGGAAGGGGTTCTGCACGTCCAGGCGCAGGGACAGGTAGGTCTTGTCGTCCCGCAGGTCCACGTTGTAGCGGGGCCGGTGGCGCTTGATCAGGGTGTTCTCGAGGATCAGCGCCTCCTTCTCGCTGTCGGTCACCATGATGTCGATGTCGGCCACCCGGGCCATGAGGAAGCGCACCCGGGGGCGCCCGTCGGCGCCCTC
>CAZGRT010000154.1:0-2293 GCA_964528225.1 uncultured Thermodesulfobacteriota bacterium
CCTCGCGCCGGCCGAGCCCCTCGAGAAGGCGCACGGAGGTGCCCCGGGCCTCCCGCGCGCCCCCGGCCCGCGCCGCGCCGAGGGCGGCCTCGGCCGCCTCCGCCGTCCGGCCGCTCACCTCGAGGATGCGCGAGCGGAGCAGGAGCAGCTCGGGGTGTCCGGGCCGGTGCTCGAGCCCCTCGTCCACCTCGGCCAGCGCCTCGTCCATGCGCCGCCCACCCAGGAGCAGCCTCGCGCGCTCGATGCGCAGGGCGGCCGACTCGGGGTCGGCCTGGACGGCCTGCTCCAGGGCGGCGAGCGCCTCCGCCCGGTCCCCCTCGCGCTGGGCGAGGTACGACCGCATGACCCCCGGCACCGCCGAGGTGCCGGTGGCGCACGCCGCCGAGGGCAAGGCCAGGAAGGCGCAGATGAGCCCGGCCCGGGCCCACCCGCCGCACTGCGTCCCCATCCGTCTCATCCGAGTCCTTCCTCCCTGCCGGGCGCCTCCGGGCGCCCGGCTGCGTTCACCGCCCGCCCGGGCCGCCTCCGCGGCGGAGCCGGCTCTCGAAGCGCCTTCGGAACTTGGCCAGCTTCGGGGCGATCACCACCCGGCAGTAGCCCTGGCCGGGGTTCCTCTCGTAATAGCGCTGGTGGTGATCCTCGGCGGGCCAGAAGCGCTCGAGGGGCACCACCTGGGTGACGACCGGGTCCTCCCAGACGCCCTCGGCCTCCAGTTCCGCGATCACCGCCTCGGCGGTCCGGCGCTGCGTCTCGCCGTCGTACAGGACGATGGAGCGGTACTGGGGCCCCGCGTCCGCTCCCTGGCGGTCCGGCGTGGTGGGGTCGTGGACGCCGAAGAACACCCGCAGCAGGTCGGCGAAGGAGATCCGCGCGGGGTCGAAGACCACCTGGACCACCTCCGCGTGCCCGGTGTCCCCGCCGCACACCTCCCGATACGTCGGCTCGGCCGTGCGGCCGCCGGCGTAGCCCACGGTCACGGCCTCCACGCCGTCGAGCGAGGCGAACACGGGCTCGAGGCACCAGAAGCACCCGCCGCCCAGGGTCGCCGTCTCCCGCCTCCCGCCGCCATCGCCGCCCATGGTCACCCTCCGAGCCGCCTCCCCCCGCGCCGCGATGTTCTCACGTTCCCCGGGCCCGTGCCACACCCACGGGGCCCCGGCTCAAGCCCGGGCGCCCGCGGCACGAACCGTATAGGGCACGCAGCGCGCCCCGACGGGGGCGCCGACCCGACGGAGGCGACGATGGAAGACCTGAGGACGTCGGAGACCTGGCGGATCTTCCGAATCCAGGCCGAGCTCATCGACGGCATCGAGACCCTCAACCGGCTGGGCCCCGCCGTGACGGTGTTCGGCAGCGCCCGGCTCCGGCCCGACTCCCCCTACTACGCGGCCACGGAGCGCTTCTGCCGGCGGCTCTCCGACGCGGGCTTCGCCATCGTCACCGGCGGCGGGCCGGGCATCATGGAGGCCGCCAACCGCGGCTGCCACGCCGGGCACGGGACCTCGGTGGGCCTCAACATCGCCCTGCCGGAGGAGCAGGCCCCCAACGGGTACCAGGACGTCCGGATGACCTTCCGGTACTTCTTCGTCCGCAAGCTGATGTTCGTGAAGTACAGCGTGGCCTTCGTGATCTGCCCGGGGGGCTACGGGACCCTGGACGAACTGTTCGAGGCGCTGACCCTGGTGCAGACCGGCAAGATCCGTCGCTTCCCCATCGTGCTCCTGGGGAGCGACTACTGGGGCGGGCTGCTCGAGTGGCTCCGGGGGAGGATGCTGGCGGAGGGCTGCATCGACGAGGGGGACCTGGACCTGTTCCGGGTGTGCGACGACCCCGACGAGATCGCCCGGCTCATCACCACCCACTACGTCGACATCTCGAAGGACCTGCCCGAGGAGCGGCGCCACGCGGCGCCCCGGCGTTGAGGCCGCCCCACCCCGTGTGTGAGCGGCCTCAGCCGCCCTCTCCGAAGAGCACGAGGTCCATGCCGCCGCCCGGAGCGCGGTCCCCCCGCAGGAGCTCCATGTGGCGCAGCACCGCGAAGGCCCGGGCGACCTGGTCCGCCGTGGCGCCCAGCAGCCCGGGGGCATCGGGGCGCGGAACGCGGCCCCGCTCCCGCACGAGGTCGTAGAGGGCCTTCTCGAGCCCCTGGAGCGACGCCACGGCGTCGGCCTCGGTCTTCGAGGCCCCCTTGGCGAGCTTCACGGCCCACGGGTCGCAGGCCCGGGCCGGGTTCATCAGCTCCATCAGGCAGTCCTCGCACACCGACGCCCCGCCGTGGTCGAGGAGCTCGCCC
>CAZGRT010000155.1:0-14388 GCA_964528225.1 uncultured Thermodesulfobacteriota bacterium
ATTCCTGGTTCCTCACGCGGAAGGGAGCGCAGATCGCCCGAACGGAGCTGCGTGGGCGGAAGCGGGAGTGCCGTAGCCGGGGTGAGGCGCCGGCAGCCGCCACGTCTGCGGGCGACGGGGCCGTCGAGAAGTGACGCGACCTCTCACGGAGCATGGGCTGCGGGCTGGACGCAGCCGCAGCGGTCCGCGAGGGTGAGCAGGTGGCTGGACACGCTGTGTCCCTCCGGTCATGAACATGGGAAGTCCTGCGGTTGTAGGGCGTCGGTCATCGTGGCCCCGCGCGGTCCCCCTCCTACCGATGCTGGAAGATCGGCTTCCGGCGCTGCACGAAGGCGTCCATGCCCTCCTTGCGGTCCGCGAACCCGAAGGTCATCTGGAACAGGCGGCGCTCCAGGACCAGACCCTCGCTCAGCGGGAGGGACTGGGATCGGAGGACCGCCTGTTTAAGGAGTTTGAGAACGGGCCTGGAGAGGCAGGCGATGTCCTTGGCCACCGAAGACGCCGTGGCGAGAAGCTCGGCTTGCGGAACGATCCTTGAGACCAGGCCGGCCCGTTCGGCCTCGTGGGCGTCCATCGTCCGCGCCGTGAGCAGCAGGTCGAGGGCCTTGTGCTTCCCGACGGCCCGGGGCAGTCGCTGGGTGCCGCCCGCGCCGGGCATCGTGCCGACGGAGATCTCCGGGTGCCCGAACCTCGCGGTATCGGCCGCGATGACGATGTCGCACATCTCCACGAGCTCGCACCCCCCGCCCAACGCGTAGCCCGCCACCGCAGCGACGACCGGAAGGCTGAAGTCTGCCAGCCGGTCGCAGCACCCGGAGAAGTCCTGCGCCACGACTTCGAAGAAACTCTTGTCCGCCATCTCCTTCACGTCGGCTCCCGCGGCGAACACGCTTGCGCCCCCCGTGAGGAGGACGACGGAGACGTCGGCACTCGCCTCCATCGCATCGAACGCGTCGACCATCTCCGCCACGAGTCGGTCGCACAGCGCGTTCAGGGCCTTCGGTCTTCGGATGGTGAGGGTAGCGACGCGGGAGTCGATTTCCACGGTGAGGAACTCGTAGGGCATGTTGCCTCCTTGCGCTCGCCGGCTCGCCGGGTGGACCCAGGTGGGGCCACACGACAGGGCTGTCGGTGTGCTGTCGGTTTCGAACCGCGAGCGTAGCCGTAGCCAAGTGCCGCCGAAAGTGGCATAAACGACAAATATCGGACCGATCACGCCAAAGAAAGGGGGCCGCCGTGAAATGCGTCGTGATCCTGGCGTTCGAGAACACCGTGGCCTCAACGTTCACCGGCCCGCTCGATGTGTTCCACCAGGCGGGGCGCCTCTACGACCGGCTGATGGGAGGCTCCGAGGCCCCCTTCTTCGAGGTGCGCCTCGCCACCCTCGACGGGAAGCCGTTCGAGACGCGGACGGGGATGCGCGTCGTGCCTCACCTGAGCGTAGTGGAAGCCTCTCGAGCCGACCTGGTCCTGGTCTCCGCCTTGGGCTCGCTGAACCCCGCCCGGTACCCCGGGGCCGTGGAGTGGTTGAAGGAGCGTGCCGACGGGGGAGCGGATCTGGCCAGCGTGTGCACGGGGGCCTTCCTGCTGGCAGCCACCGGTCTCCTGGACGGGAAGGCAGCGACGACGCACTGGGCCTTCGCGGATTCGTTTCGCCACCGCTTCCCGAGGGTGGACCTGCACCCCGAGCGGATCCTCACCGACGAGGGCCAGCTCCTCTGCTCGGCGGGTTTCACGGCGGCCGTCGACCTCTCTCTCTACCTCGTGGAGCGCTACTGCGGCCGCGCCGTGGCCCTGCAAAGCGCCAAGGCGATGGTCTACGACCTGCACCGGAGCAGCCAGGCGCCCTACGCGGTGTTTCGTTTCCCGAGGGACCACCACGACACCGCCATCCTGGCCGTGCAGGACTGGATGGAGACCCACTACGCCGGAACGCACTCCTACTCGAGCCTGGCCGATCGGTTCGCGATGAGTTCACGCACCCTGGAGCGGCGCTTCAAGGTGGCCACGGGGGTCACCCCCCTGCACTACCTACATCGCGTGCGAGTGGAAGCGGCCAAGCGGCTTCTGGAGGAGAGCGACGAAGGTGTCGACGACATCGCGGGGAGGGTCGGGTACGGGGGCGGAGGGTTCTTCCGAAAGGTGTTCCTCCAGGAGACGGGCCTGCAGCCGAGAGCGTACCGACAGCGCTTTCGCCGGCCAGGCTGAGCCGCGCGAAGGGCGACGCCACCGTGGCGAGGGGAGGCACCGCACAGCGGCTCGCCCCTTCTCCCGGCAGGGGTCTCGGGTCAGCGGGGGGACTCGAGCTTGTCGAGACGCCCCTCGAGCTCCTTCAGCTTCTCGGGCAGGTACCCCTGCCACGCCATGGCCACTTCTCCCTTTCGGTCCACCAGGATGTTGGTTGGGAGGCTGAAAACCTCGTAGAGGTACATCAGCTCCCCTTCCTCGTCCCACACCACGGGGAGCCCGCCCGCCCCGACCTTCGCCACGAACTCGCGGATCTCTTCGACTTCCGACTGGTCGAGGGACACCAGGACCACCCGGAACCCCTTGGCTTCGAATCGCTTCGCCAGGTTGAGCAGCTCCGGGATCTCCTTCTCGCACGGCTTGCACCAGGTGGTGAAGAAGGAGACCAGGGTGGCGGCGCTGCCCTCGAGCAGCTGCCCGGAGGTCACGGGCTGGAGGTCGCCCAGCCTGCGGGTGCTGAAGGGGGCCAGGGGCTCTCCCGCGGACGGGAGGCCCTGGGCCGCCTGCGCCGCGAAAAGGCAGAGCACGAAGAAGATCCAGATCGGACGCCCGATGCTCATGGTCTGTTCTCCCGCAGGTCCCCGGCCCCGAATCCTCGGCGGCGGCTTACTCCCTGCTCGCGTTCGACGTCTCCCGGGGCGCGCCATCCATTCCCTCCCGCACCTGCCGGGCCCCGGCAACCGGCAGCAGGCCTACTCTCACGCATCTGGGCGTCCGGGACAAGCACGTCTGTCCGGCGGACGGTCCGGGCGGGCCCCGCCCGGAATCCAGGGGTGCGCTCGGGTGCGATCGGGTGGGGGCGAGGCACGGGCTTGCCGCGACGAAAGGCAACCGGTCTCGTCCCAAATGATCGTTGACGGCCCGGGGGGAGGGGGCTAGTATCCGGCCCCTTTGCCGCCCGGCTCGGCCCGCCTGCCGCGCGCCGCCTCGCACGGGTGGTCTTCTCGGTGGACGGGGGGAGCCTCCTCCTTCGGAGGGGGCCGGGTCCGGAGCCGGGAGGGGGAAGAGCCACGCCCTGCAGGCCGGCGGGCTGCGACGAAGCCGCGGCGGTCGAACCGCCAGAAAGAGAGCGAAGATGGACCAGACGCCGTTCGAGTTGAACAAGATGCTGGAAGCGAATCTCGACCCCTTCGGGGTCCTGTCCGCCGTCCAGGAGGTGCAGAAGGCCTGGCTCGGCAACCTACAGGCGATGTCCGAGGAGGTCCGGCGGCTCGCAGAGGGCGTGCTCCAGCTCCAGGAGCACTCGCTCAGGCGCTTCGCCGGCAGCGACGAGGCCGACGCCTTCCCGCCGGTGCCCGAGGACGAGCGCTTCCGGGACCCCATCTGGACCGAGAACCCCTGCCTCGACACCCTCAAAGAATCCTACCTGCTTTGGACCCGCTGGCTGGAGGACGCCATCTTCAAGACGCCGGGCGTCGAGGACAAGACGCGGAGGAAGGCGGCCTTCTGGGCCCGCCAGGGGCTGAACGCCACGGCCCCCACGAACTTCCTCGCCACGAACCCGGCCGCGCTGTTCCGGGCCTTCGAGACCGGCGGCAAGAGCCTGGCCGACGGCGTGAAGAACTTCCTCGCCGACAGCCAGCGGGGCACGGTCAGCATGGTGGACGAGAGCGGGTTCCGCGTGGGCGAGAACCTGGCGACGACGCCCGGCGCCGTGGTGTTCCGCAACGAGCTCGTGGAGGTCATCCAGTACGCGCCGACGACCGAGACCGTGCACGAGGTGCCGATCGTCTTCGTCCCGCCGTGGATCAACAAGTACTACATCCTGGACCTGGACGCGAAGAAGAGCCTCATCCGGCACATGGTCGCGCAGGGGTTCACCGTCTTCGCGATCAGTTGGCGCAACCCCGGCCCCGAGATGCGCGAGGTCACCCTCGACGACTACATGCTCCGGGGCGTGCTCGAGACGGTGGAGGCGGCGCGGGAGACCTCGGGGGCGCGCCAGGTGCACCTGTGCGGCTACTGCATCGGCGGCACGGTGACGGCGGCCCTGATGGCGTGGCTCAACCGGCAGGCGAAGAAGAAGGACGCCCTCCCGGTCGCCCACTGGTCGGTGCTTACCACGCTCGTGGACTTCGAGAGCCCGGGCGACATCGACGTCTTCATCAGCGAGGGGGCGATCGCGGCGCTGGAGAAGCGCATGGCGAAGGACGGGTACCTCGACGGCCAGGACATGGCGGCGGCCTTCCGCATGCTCCGGGCCAACAGCCTCATCTGGCACTACTGGGTGCGCAACTACCTCCACGGCGAGACCCCGGCGGCGCTCGACGTCCTGTATTGGAACATGGACACCACGCGCATGCCCGAGGCGATGCACGCCTACTACCTGCGGGAGTTCTACCTGGAGAACCGGCTCGCCAAGAAGGACGGGGTCACCCTGGGCGGGCGCCCGATCGACCTCGGCCGCATCACCCAGCCCCTCTACGCGGTGGGGACCGAGCAGGACCACATCGCGCCGTGGAGGGAGACCTTCAAGATCTGCGGCCTGGTCAAGTCGCCCGTGCGCTACGTGCTGGCCACGTCGGGCCACATCCTGGGCATCGTCAACCCGCCGGTCGACCCGCCCAAGCGCAAGTACTGGGCCGGGGACGCCACCGGTGCGAGCGACCCCGAGGCGTGGCAGGCCGGGATCGGCAAGGTGCCGGGCACGTGGTGGGCGGACTGGGTGGAGTGGCTTCGCCCCCAGTGCGGTCCGCGCAAGGCTCCGCCGGGCGTCGGGAGCGAGGCCCACCCGGTCCTGGCGCCCGCCCCGGGCACCTACGTGCTGGAGCGCTGAGGAGGACGGCCCCTGCCGCCGCGGGCACGGGACGCGTGAGACGACCGGAGGCGGCCTCCATGGAGGCCGCCTCCGCTGTTCACGGGTGCGGCGCTTGGGAGCGCGGCGCAGGCGGCACGGAGTCCTCCGGGCCCAGCGCGGCGAGCAGGTCCCGGACGAAGGCGGCCATGTCCCATGCCCGGGGGTCCGCGGTCTGGCCGAGCCGGACGACGACCAGGTCGCGTCCGGGGATCGCGACCAGATACTGCCCTTCGTAGCCCGAGGCGAAGAACGCGGAGGGGGTGTCGGCGGCCTCCGGCGGCTCCTCCCCGGCGGGGTCATCCCAGTAGAGCCACAGGTGGGCCCCGTACTCCCGGCCGGGAGCGGCCGGAGCCGGGGTGGTCGCGTAGCGGACCCAGCCGGCCGGCAGGACCTGCTGCGTCCCCCAGCGGCCGTCGCGCAGGTGGAGCAGCCCGAACCTCGCCCAGTCCCTGGCCGTCGCGTAGAGGTACGAGGAGCCGACGAGGGTCCCGCTGGCGTCCGGCTCCCACACCGCGCCGGTCATCCCGATCGGGTCGAAGAGGGCCTCGCGCGGGAAGCGCCAGTAGTCCTCCAGGCTCCCCCCGATGGCCTGGCGGACGACCCGCGACAGGATGTTGGTGGGCGCACCCGAGTATTGCCAGCGGCTCCCCGGCGGGTGCTCCAGCGGCTTGCGGGCGGCGTACGCCGCGGCGTCGGGTTCGAGGAGGAGCATGCGGTTGAGGTCCGACAGGACCGGCCCGCTCCGGTCGTCGAAGCGCAGCCCGCAGGTCATCGTGAGCAGGTGGTGCAGGGTGATCCCCGCCCTCGCGTCGCCCTCCCACTCCGGGACCGGGGCCGGAGCGTGGAGGTCGAGCCTCCCCCGACCCACCAATACCCCGACGACCGCTCCGGTGACGCTCTTGGCCATCGACCACCCGGGCAGCGGCGTCTCCGGCCCGATGCCCGGGGCGTAGCGCTCGGCGAGCACCCGTCCGCCGTGGACGACCACCACCGCGCGGGTCCTCCGCGGCCGCGAGGGGTCGGGCTCGTCGAAGGCGGCGGCGACGACGGCCTCGGCCCGCTCCCGGGACACCCCCGGAGGCAGATCGTCGCCCCAGGGCGGCAGTCCGCCCGGTGCGGGGGTCGAGCCCGCCGCCTCCGACCCGGGACGCGGGTGCGCCCCCTGGGACCTCAGTTCGCCCTCGGGGACCCCCGCGAGCAGGGTGCAGCCGAGCCCCGGGCGGTACACCGCGCGCCGCCGGGCGGCCCCTCCGAACCAGGCGTCCACGGCCTGCCCTTCCCGGTCCACGCCGAAGGCGATCCAGGAGGGGACTCCGGCCAGGTCCTCCACGAGAATGTCGGCCGGATCGCGGCCGGAGACGAAGACCCCGGAGCAGAGGACCTTGGCCTTGTGGGCGGCGGCGAGGGAGAGCAGGCCGGTCAGGTGGTGCGTGCCGTAGCCCAGGGCGAGGGCCCCGAGGCCGGCGGCGAGCAGCTTGAGCGGTGTGGTGTGGGACATGGGGAGCGGCCGCCGTGTCGTCGGGGGAGAGGGCTCGGGGACGGCTTCGGCCCGAGCGGGCTCGATCATACCATCTCATCGGCCCCGCTTCGCGGCGGTGGACCTCGGGGCGTGCGGAAACGACCCCCTCCGCCGCGGAGGGCGAAGGGGGTCGCGTGGACACGCGGGCAGCGTCGGGTCAGTCGACGGGGCCCCTCCCCCCGCCCGGGCGCCCCGGTCCGCGGTCGCAGTCGCGGCGCCGCTCCCGACGCTCGGCGCGCAGTTGGTCCAGCTCCGCCATCTGCTCCGGGCTGAGCACGCCGGCGAGGCGGTCCTGCGTCTCCTGCCGGATGGTCTCCATCTCCGACCGATGGGCCTCCCGGGCCTCTCGGCCCTTGGCGAAGGAGCTCTCGAGGATCTCGCGGACCTTCCCCTGCTGCTCGGCCGACAGGTCGAGCCTCTCGGTCATCCGTTCCAATGCTCGGTCGGGGGAGGGCCCCCGGTCGCCGCGGCCCCACGCCTGGGCGGTGAGGGGAGCCAGGGCCAACGCTGTCAGCCCGAGAAGCCCGGCAACGGCGGCGCGACGGATCCTGGTGGTCGTGGTCGAGTTCATGGCGGCCTCCTCGGCGCCCGCTCCGGGCGCCCTGCGGGGTGATCGGCTACGGGATCGAGGGTAGCCGCCGGGGGCGAAAAGAGGGGTTAAGAGTTGGCGCCGAAGGGTAAAGCCCTGCGGACGCGTCTTGACACTTCTTTACGAGCGTCCTGCATCCCGTTGGCTACAATGGGTGCGACCGTGGGAGGCGGAGGACCTTTGAGCCAACGGATCCTGGTCATCGACGACGACGCCGAGCTGTGCGAGCTCCTCCGAGACTACCTGGCCCGGGAGGGCTTCGCCCTGGACGCGGCGAACGACGGGGTCGCGGGGCTGGAGCGTGCCCTGTCCGGGGACCACGGCCTGGTGATCCTCGACGTGATGCTCCCCGGCCTGAGCGGGTTCGAGGTGCTCCGTCGGCTGCGGGAGCGCTCGCGGGTGCCCGTGCTGATGCTGACCGCCCGGGGGGAGGACGTGGACCGGATCGTGGGTCTCGAGATGGGCGCGGACGACTACCTCCCCAAGCCCTTCAACCCGCGGGAGCTCGTCGCCCGGATCCGCGCCGTCCAGCGGCGGGCCTCGGTCCCGGTCGAGGCGGGAAGCGGCTTGACGGCACCCCGCCTGGTCGCCGTGGGGGACCTCGAGCTCGACCCGGGCAGCCGCAGCGTGCGCCGCGGCGGGGAACCGGTCGAGCTCACCTCGGTCGAGTTCTCGCTCCTGGAGGCGCTCCTGCTCTCGGCCGGCCGCGTGGTGACCCGGGATGCCCTGGCCGAAGCCGCCCTGGGCCGGGAGCTGTCGGCCTACGACCGCAGCGTGGACGTGCACGTGAGCAGCCTGCGCCGCAAGCTCGGTCACCGGCGGGGCGGCGCGGAGCGGATCAAGACCGTGCGGGGCGTGGGCTACCTCTACGCGCTCCCCGGCCCGGGTCGCGGCTGACGGGGGAGGGCAGCTCGTGCGCAGTCTGTTCCTGCGGATCTTCCTGAGCTTCTGGACGGCGACGGCCCTGATCGGGGCTTCCCTGGTCGTGCTCGCCGTGACGGCCGATCCCCGCCGAGCCGAGCTCTCCCGGCACGAGGATCGGCTGCGGGGGATCGGGCAGGAGCTCGCGGAGGCGTACCGCTCCGGGGGGGCCGAGGCGCTGCAGGACCTGGAGCGCGCCCTCGGTGCGAGGAGCGGCCACCCCCTCTTCCTGCTCGACGCCTCGGGCAGCACCGCCGACCGGCTCGCAGCCCCTCCGCCGGTCCGGCGCCTGGCCGCGCGGGTCGCGGCCACCGGCGAGGCGGAATCCCGCCCGGGCCGCCGCGGCTCCCGCTGGCTCGCCCTCCCCCTCGGGGACGAGTTCGTGTTCGTCGCGGAGGTCCCTCCCCCTTCCGCGCTGGATCGGCTCCTCGACCCCCACCGTCTCGCGCCCCGGCTGGGAGCCGCCTTCCTGATCATCGGCGTCGTCTCGTTCCTGCTCGCCCGCTCCCTGAGCCGTCCGATCCGGAGGCTCCGGGAGGCCACGCAGCGTCTCGCCGCCGGCGACCTCTCCGCCCGCGTCGGCTCCTCCGTCGGCACCCGGCGCGACGAGGCGAGCGAGCTCGGCCGCGACTTCGATCGCATGGCCGCGCGAATCGAGGGGCTTCTCGGCGCCCAGCGCCGCCTCCTCCAGGACATCTCCCACGAACTGCGCTCCCCCCTCGCCCGTCTCCGGGTGGCCCTGGAGCTCGCCCGCGGGGAGGCCGCGCCCGGGGCGGGCGGGGCCCTCGACCGGATGGAGCGGGAGACCGAGCGCCTCGACGAACTCATCGGCGGCCTGCTCGTCCTCACGAGGCTGGAGGGAGCGGGAGACCCCGCCCGCATGGAGCCGGTGGAGCTGGAGCCCCTGGTCCGGCAGGTGGCCCAGGACGCCGACTTCGAGGCCCGGGGCCGGAATCGGAGCGTGCGGGTCATCGGGAGCGAGGCGGTCACCCTGGCGGGCGTCGCCGAACTCCTGCGCCGGGCGGTCGAGAACGTGGTGCGAAACGCCGTGCGGTTCACGGCCGAGGGCACCGCCGTGGAAATCCGGGTGGCCCGGGTGCCTGGGGACGGCGAGGCCCGGGTCCGGGTGGAGGTGCGCGACCGGGGCCCCGGGGTGCCCCGGGAAGCCCTCTCCGAGCTCTTCCGCCCCTTCTACCGGGTGTCCGAGGCGCGAGACCGGAACAGCGGGGGAAGCGGACTCGGGCTCGCCATCGCCGAGCGGGCGGTGCGGCTGCACGGAGGCACGGTGTCCGCGGCGAACCTCCCGGGCGGGGGACTGGAGGTCGCGGTCGAACTGCCGTGCCGGCTGAAGGCCGACGCGGGCGGGTAGCGCGCAACGCAGAGCCCGCGCCCGACGCGGCGCGTCCCCTTCCCGGGGGATGTGACCCTGGCGGGGTGCCGCGGTGTAGAAGGGGTGAGGACACGGGGCTCGGCCCCGGCCTCGCCCTTCCCGCCTCGGGGGGGGCGGAACCGGACGAAAGGAGGAAACCATGAGACACCGGACGGCAAGGGGGGCGACCCTGCTGCTCGCGGCCGCAGGCCTTGTGTGGGCCGGGGGTGCGGGGGCTCACCACGTGGGCATGGCGCCGGACTGGATCGGCGTCAACGAGGACGCGGTGCATCGGGGCACGTGCGCCGAGGACCTCAACGACAACGGCGTCCCGGACTGCTACGAGTTCTGGCCTCCCCAGGGGCCCGCGGACGTGGAGGACGCCGCGGTTCCGGCGCCGCCGCAGGAGCCCGGCGGCAAGGGGGAGAGGGGCACGACCCGCTGACCTACAACTCGCGGGCGCAGACGTCACCGGCCCGCTTCGACAACTCCGACAAGCCTCTCCGCGGACGGCATCCGCCGTCCGAACTTCCTCCAGGGGGCTGCCGCCCGTCGCGCAGCCCCCCTCTTCTATCCCTTCCGCCTCCCTGGAGAAGCGCGTGCCGCCGACAGCCTTAAATAGAACGCTGTTGCGAATGGGAGACTTGGTGTTATCCTTCCAGGGTGCCTATCTCTAGAACGATAAAACCCTTTCTCTATCGGCTGCGGCGTCCTGGTGGTCCGTGTATCTCTCATGTGCGGACGCAAGGACATAACGTCGTATCGGTTTGCACCCTCGCCTTCGCGGGCCCGGGATGAGCTCGAGCGACCGCGACCCCCGCTCCTTCAAGCTCTTCTCCGCCCTCGTGGAGGACGACGAGACGGCCGTCGTTGCGTTCCGCCCCGCGAACGGGAAGATCGCCTACGCCAACGAAGCCTTCGTGCGGCTCCTGGGGACCTCGAGCGACCAGGTCCTGGGTCGGAGCTTCTTCGCCGCCCTCGGGGAGAGGGCCGCCGGCCAGGCCAGGGAGGTCGTGGGGCCGCTGCTGGAAGGGAAGGCGGAGCGGGCCGACGCACAACTGCGGGTGGAAGTGCCTCTCCGGCCGGGCCGCAGCGTGGATGCCGCGTTCTCCCTGGTGCGGCCCACGCCCCGACGCCCCCTGATCGCGGTCCGGCTTCGGGACGTCACGGCCCGGGTCGAGGAGGAGCAGGACCTCCGGGAGCGACTGCGCTTCCTGTCCAGCGTCGTCGAGGCCTCGCTCCAGTGCATCCTCGTCACCGACATGCGGGGAAAGATCCTGGTCTTCAACCGGGGAGCCCAGAACCTGCTCGGCTACTCCCCGTCCGAGGTGATCGGGCGGAAGTTCATCCAGGATCTCTACGAGGGCGACGCCGCGCGGGAGGTGCTCGCGCGGCTGCGCGCTCCGGAGCACGGTGGCCCGGGGGTGCTCGACCGCTACCAGGCCATCCTCATCGGGAAGAACCGGAGCCGGGTGCCGGTGTGGATGACGGTGCACCTCCTCCGCGATGCCGCGGGCCGGGAGGTGGGCACGGTCTCCTACGCCCAGGACGTGCACCATCTGGTGGAGATGGAGCGCAAGCTGGAGGAGGTGCAGATGCAGCTCATCCACGCCGACAAGATGGCGTCGCTGGGGAAGCTGGCCGCCGGCGTGGCCCACGAGATCAACAACCCCCTCGGCGGCATCCTGCTCTTCGGCGGGCTCCTGCTCGAGGACATGGACTTCTCCGATCCCCGCCGGCAGGACATGGACCGGATCGTCCAGGAGGCCCGCCGCTGCCGCGAGATCGTCAACTCCCTGCTGGACTTCGCCCACCAGAAGAAGCGCTACCACGAGCCGGTGGACATGAACGCGGCCGTGGAGCAGTGCCTTTCGCTGCTGGGGAACAAGGCGATCTTCCACAACATCCGGCTGGAGAAGCACCTCGGGGCGTCCCTGCCCCTGGTCACGGGGAACCCGAGCCAGCTAAAGCAGGTGTTCACCAACATCGTCACCAACGCGGTCGACGCCATGGAGGGCGAGGGGGTGCTCACGGTGACCTCAACCTTCCACGAGTCGGAGGCGGAGGTGCGCGTGTGCTTCTCGGACACCGGCCCGGGGATCCCGGCGGAGGTGCGAGGCCGCATCTTCGACCCCTTCTTCACCACCAAGGAGCCGGGCAAGGGGACGGGGCTCGGGCTGAGCCTCTCCTACAACATCGTGCGGATGCACCACGGCGACATCCGAGTCCAGGACGCGCCCGGGGGCGGCACCACCTTCACGGTGGCGATCCCGGTGGGCGAGGAGGAGGCCCCGTGAGGGCGCTCATCGTCGACGACGAGCGGTCCATCCGGGAGGGCCTCGCGAAGACCCTCACCCGCATGGGCCACGACTCGGTGGCCGTGGACAACGGCGCCGACGCGGTGGACGAGTTCGTACGGGGCGGCTTCGACCTCGTGTTCCTCGACCTGAAGATGCCGGGCATCGACGGCATGGAGACCCTGGTCCGGCTCAAGGAGGCGGACCCCGAGGTGATCATCGTCATGATCACGGGCTACCCCTCCATCGAGAACGTGCTCAAGGCGTTCCGCCTGGGGGCCTACGACTACATGCCCAAGCCCTTCTCCCCCCAGGAGGTGCGCATCATCACCGCCCGGGCCGAGGAGCGCCGCCGGCTGCGCTTCGAGAACGAGCAGCTGCGCCGGCAGCTCAAGGCGGTGAAGGGCGACCGGTTCGTCATCAGCCGCAGCCCCGCCATGCGCGAGGTGAACGCGCTGATCGACAAGGTGGCCCGCACCGACGGGAACGTGCTCATCACCGGCGAGAGCGGCACGGGCAAGGAGGTGGTGGCGCGGACCATCTGGGAGCTCTCGCCCCGCAAGGAGAGGGAGTTCGTGGCCGTGGACTGCTCCACGCTGGCCGAACCCCTCCTGGAGAGCGAGCTGTTCGGGCACGTGCGGGGTGCGTTCACCGGAGCCCACGCCCCGAAGCGGGGCCTGTTCGAGTTGGCCGACGGAGGCACCTTCTTCCTCGACGAGGTGGGAAACCTCTCCCCCGGCACCCAGGCGAAGCTGCTGCGGGTGATCCAGGAGCGGGAGTTCAAGCCCGTGGGGGGAACCACCTCCCGGAAGGTGGACGTGCGCCTCATCGCCGCGACCAACGCCGACCTGATGGGGTGCATCCGGGGAGGCCGCTTCCGGGAGGACCTCTACTACCGGCTCGCGGTGTTCCCCATCCACCTGCCGCCCCTCAAAGAGCGGCCCGAGGACATCCCCGAGTTGGTGCGGTTCTTCGTGGCCAAGTACGTGGGCAAGGCGATGAAGCGGTTCCGCGAGGTCTCGCCCGCCTTCCTCGCGGTGCTGTCCTCCTACGACTTCCCGGGCAACGTTCGCGAACTGGAGAACATCGTGCAGCGGGCGATGGTGATCGAGGACTCCGACGTGCTGCGCCCGTCGAGCCTTCCCGCCTACCTGCTCAAGAACCAGCCCGGCGAGCAGAAACGCTTCCCCACCCTCACCGAGCTGGAGCGCGACCACGTGTCCCTGGTGCTGCGGGCCTGCGACGGGCACAAGACCCAGGCCGCCGAGATCCTGGGGATCGACCGGAAGACCCTGTACCGCAAGATGAAGCAGTTCGGCCTTGCGTGAGACGGGGCGCTACGCCCCAACCCGGGACCGAGAGGCTCCTGCCCCGAGGGTCGCGCGGGGCAAACTGCCCCGAGCCGTTTCCCCCGTGGTTCCGGTGCGTTGCGGGGAAACCGCCTCCGCGGGAGCGGTATCGGGGCCGGAATGCCGGGGCAGAATGCCCCATCCGGCGCCGGCACGGCGCCCGGGCGCGGGGCCAAGGGCGAAAGAGTGAACGATACCGGCAACTTGTGATCCTGGCACGGCCGTTGCTACATCCGGGGACAAAGGCGATAACGTTCCCACGGCCTTCCCGGCCCCAGGACACAGGAGGACGCCATGCAATCCCGACCCGACGTGATGATCCTGGACACCGACCGCAACCGCAGCAAGTCGCTCCGCCGCATCCTCCGGGACGGCCGCCGCGAGGTGACCGTGGAGGAGATCGCCGAGGTGCGCGGCGCCCGGGAGGCGATCCTCAGCCGCCGGCCCGCCCTGGTGCTCCTCCACTCCACCTTCCCCTACCTCGAGCGGGACGGCACCGGGCTCCTCGAGCTCATCCAGGACGACTTCCGCAACCAGAAGATCGGCGTCATGCTGGTGCTGCCCATCTCCGGCTCACTGCTGTACCGCTCCGGCTACCAGGACGGGATGGAGATGGTGGAGCTCGCCGACGACCTCATCACCACCGATTTCACCAGCGACATGATCCAGTCCGTGGTGTGCCAGTACCTAGACCGCTGCGCCACGGCCCCGGAGCGCGCGGCCGAGCCGGTCGGCACCCCGGAGTACGCGTTCGTGCCCTCGAAGCGCGTGTAGGCGAGACCGAACCCCCGGGCGGAAGGGAGAGCCATGGCGAACGGCAATGGGCCGACCGGTGCGGTGCTCGTGGTGGGTGGAGGGATCGCGGGGATCCAGGCGAGCCTGGACCTGGCGGAGAGCGGCTACAAGGTCTATCTGTCCGAGAAGCGCTCCGCCATCGGCGGCCACATGGCCCAGCTGGACAAGACGTTCCCCACCAACGACTGCGCGATGTGCACCATCAGCCCCAAGCTGGTGGACGCGGGCCGGCACCTGAACATCGAGATCCTCACCGGCTCGGAGGTCCTGTCCCTCGAGGGGGAGGCCGGGGACTTCCGGGTCGGGCTCCGCCGGCACCCCCGCTACATCGACACGGCCAAGTGCACGGCCTGCGGCGACTGCGAAAAGGTCTGCCCCGTGGAGATCGAGGGGCGCTTCGACGAGGGCCTGGTGCGGCAGCGCGCCGCCCACAAGCTCTACCCCCAGGCCGTCCCGAACGCCTACGCCATCGAGAAGGTCGGGGTGAGCCCGTGCCGAGACGCGT
>CAZGRT010000156.1:0-2433 GCA_964528225.1 uncultured Thermodesulfobacteriota bacterium
TGGGCAGCGCGCTCCTCGGGGCCGTCGGCGACCGGTCGGGCCCCGACGCGGTGGCCGCGGCCGAGTCGTTCCTCCGGGCGCTTCGGGACGCCCTGGACTCCTGACCGCTCCGCCGGTCGGCCCCCGCCGCGGCCCCGCGGGGAGGTTTTCCCCCTCGACGGACGGGGACGGGTGTTCTATGGTGGGGAGGCGGCCGGAGGGCGGGTGCCCGGTGCGGCCGGCACGAGGCGGAGGTCGAGGTCGATGAAGATCAGCGATGCCTACACGAAGGCGGTTTCCCCGGTGTCCCGGGCGCAGCGCCGGCAGGGGGTGGACGCGGCGTCGGAGGTGCAGGGGACCGGGGCCGTCTCCGATCAGGTCCAGCTCTCCGGCCAGGGGCTCGAGGTGCAGCGGGCCCGGGTCCTGGCGCTCCAGGCGCCGGACATCCGGGAATCCCTGGTCAACGAGATCGTGGGCCAGATCCGGACCGGGGGATACACGATCACCGGCGCCGAGGTGGTGCCCAAGCTGGTGAGGGAGCACGTAGAACTGTTCCGGTGAGGTCCGCGCCCGAGAACGAAAGAGGGGCCGCCGAAGGGCGGCCCCTATTCGTTTCCGTGGGTTCCCCCTCAGCAGCGGGAGAGGGCCTGGTCGAGATCCTCGACGATGTCGTCCACGTGCTCGAGGCCCACCGAGAGCCGCACGAAATCCGGCGTGACGCCCGCTGCCGCCTGCTCCTCGGGTCCGAGCTGGGAGTGGGTGGTCGAGGCCGGGTGGATCGCGAGGCTCTTGGCGTCCCCGATGTTCGCCAGGTGGCTGAACAGCTTCAGGCCGTCGATGAAGGTCCTCCCGGCCGGGGCGCCCCCCTTCACCCCGAACCCCAGGATGGCCCCGTAGAGCCCGCGGTGGTGGTACCGGCGGGCGAGGTCGTGGGAGGGGTGGCTCGGAAGCCCCGGGTCGCGCACCCACCCCACCTTGGGGTGCCCCTCGAGGAAGCGGGCGACCGCCAGGGCGTTCTCCGAGTGCCTCTCCATGCGGAGCGGCAGGGTCTCGAGGCCCTGGAGGAAGAGGAACGAGTTGAACGGGCTGACGCACGCGCCCGTGTCGCGCAGCCACTGGACCCGGGCCTTGATGATGAAGGCGACGTTCCCCATGCCCGGGAAGTCCCCGAAGGTCTCCCAGAAGCGCAGGCCGTGGTAGCTGGGGTCCGGCTCGGTGAAATTGGCGAACCTCCCGTTGCCCCAGTCGAACGTGCCCCCGTCCACGATGACCCCGCCGATGCTCGTGCCGTGGCCCCCGATGAACTTCGTCGCCGAGGCCACCACCACGTCGGCCCCGTGGTCGAGGGGCCGGAGGAGGAACGCGGTGGGCATCGTGTTGTCCACCACCAGGGGCACGCTGGCCTCGTGGGCCACGTCGGCCACCACGCGGATGTCGAGGGTGTCGAGCTTGGGGTTGCCGACGCTCTCGGCGTACACCGCCCGGGTCCTCGCCGTGATCGCGCTCCGGAAGTTGCCGGGGTCCCGGGGGTCGACGAAGCGCACGGTGACACCCATCTTCGGCAGCGTGTGCTGCAGGAGCGTCCGCGTCCCCCCGTAGAGGTGCTCCGAGGCTACCACCTCGTCGCCGGCCTCGGCGATGTTGAGCAGGGCCAGAGTCTCGGCCGCCTGCCCCGAAGCCAGGGCGAGGGCGCCCGTGCCCCCCTCCAGGGCCGCCACGCGGCGCTCGAACACGTCGGTGGTGGGGTTCATGATCCGGGTGTATATGTTGCCGAACTCCTTGAGCGCGAAGAGGTCGGCGGCGTGGTCCGCGTCGCGGAACACGTAGCTCGTGGTCTGGTGGATCGGGACGGCCCGGCTGCCGGTGCCGGGGTCCGGGGCCTGCCCCGCGTGGAGGGCCAGGGTTTCCGGCTTCCAGTTCATGGGGAACCTCTCTGTCTTTGTCGAGTGAATCAGTGCGATTTATCTACCGGCTATTGTCCGGGGCGTCAAGCGTAAAGTCTGGCCGGCGGGCCGGGAAGGGAGGGGCACCGTGAAGGCAGCGGAGGGGACGGTGGGCCGGGTCTTCGTCCTGCGGCTCGAGGACGGCGACCGGATTCCCGACTGCATCGAGGCGTTCGCGGCCGCCCGGGGCATCCGCGGGGCGTTCTGCGCCCTGGTGGGTGGGATCGGAGGCGGCCGGCTCGTGGTGGGGCCCCACAGCCGCGACGCGCTGCCGGTGACGCCCCTAGTGCACGACCTGCTCGGCGTCCACGAGATCGCCGCGGTGGGGACGATCTTCCCCGCCGAGGACGGGTCCCCCCGGCTGCACATGCACGGCGCCCTGGCGTAATCTGAATTTATCATAAAGCCTCTCAAAATTAGGTGGTAATAAGTTTTAACTTCTAAAAAATTTTTTATAAATGTTGTTAAGCTCCTCAGCAGTGATGAACAATGAATCAACTAAAGGTAGTCT
>CAZGRT010000157.1:0-3917 GCA_964528225.1 uncultured Thermodesulfobacteriota bacterium
GGGCGTTCAGAAACAACTGGGTTTTTGTTTTCTTCAGTTATGCATTCATAACTCCGGCTCCGATTCTATTTGCTTTATTGCTTAATGAAATCAGGGTCAAATGGTATAAAAAGACAGACGTCGACCAGGTTCTGGGTCTCCTGGCGGCCGACCAGTTCGTGCGCGTTCTTCCGGACGATCTCGGCGAGATGGGTTGCGACCACCGTGCGCAGGTCCACCACGGTGTACCCGCGGACCTGTGCGTCCTGCCTCCGGGCCTCCGGAATCCAGAGGGCGTCCACGCCGAAGGCAGGCTCCTTCGTGGGCATTCCCTCCAGGGGCTCGACGATCCCCTCTCCTCCCATGGCGAGGCAGAACCCCTCCCTCAGTTCCCCCCGGGCCACCTCGACCCCCTTGATCCGGACGAGGTACTCGCTGGGCCGCAGCTGGAGGTTGTCCCGGACGCGAATGGGCGGCACGACGATACCCATTTCCAGGGCGGTCTGGCGCCGGATGGAGCGGATCCGATCGAGCAGGTCCCCGCCTTGGGCCGCGTCGACGAGGTGGAGGAGCCCGTACCCCACCTCGAGTTCGAGCACGTCCACGTGCAGGAGTGAATTCACGGCGTCCGGTCCGTCCGCGGCCTCGGCCGAGGGTGCGGACGGAGCGTCTGCCCGTACCGTCTGCACCCCGGTGCCCTGGGCCTCGGGCTCCTTCGCCCGCCGCATCGCCCAGGCGGTTCCCCCCATCACCGCGGCCAGGGCCGCGAAAGGCAGGAACGGCAGCTTCGGCACCAACCCGAGGGCGAGGAGCACCGCAGCGGCAAGGCCCAGCGCCGCGGGCGCCTGACCGAACTGTCGTGGGAGCACCTCCCCGAGGTTCGACTGGCTGCCGGCGCGGGTGACGAGGAGGCCCGCGGCGGTGGAGACCACCAGGGCGGGCATCTGGCTGACGAGCCCGTCGCCCACGGTGAGCGTCGTGTAGGTCCGCCCTGCCTCCGCCAGGGGCATATCCCTCTGGAGCACGCCGATGACGAGCCCCCCCACGATGTTGATCGCGGTGATGAACAGACCGGCGACGGCGTCGCCCCGCACGAACTTGCTCGCGCCGTCCATGGCCCCGTAGAAGTCGGCTTCCACCGCGATCTCCTGGCGGCGCGCCCGAGCCTCCGCCTCGTCGATCAGGCCGGCACCCAGGTCGGCGTCGATGGCCATCTGCTTGCCCGGCATGGAGTCCAGGGTGAAGCGGGCGCTCACCTCCGCGATGCGCGTGGCGCCCTTGGTGATGACGACGAAGTTGATCACCACGAGGATCAGGAAGATCACGATGCCCACGACGAAGTTCCCGCCCACGACGAAGTCGCCGAAGGCCGCGATGATCCGGCTGACGGCTTCGGGGCCGTCGTGCCCCCGGGTGAGGATGAGCCGGGTGGAGCCGACGTTGAGGGCCAGGCGGAATACCGTGATGATCAACAGCGCGCTCGGGAACACGGAGAAGTCGATGGGGCGCTCCGTGTACATGCCGAGGAGGAAGATCAGGACCGAGAGGCTGATGCTGAGGGCGAGGAGCAGATCGAGGGCGACCTTCGGGAGGGGGACGACCATCAGGAAAACGATGCTCATCACCCCCGCCGCAACGAGGACTGCACTGTGCCGGTTCAAGAACTGATAAGCAGTCGCGGCAGCCCCTCGTTCCATCGGGCGCGGTCGCATCACCTAGGAGGATCGGTCGAGGTAAGGTCGGCGCGACTGTAGCACACCTTCCCCCCCCGGATAAGCAGTTTCTCCGCGCGTGTTGCGGGTCTCCGCTCCGCCCTGTTCCCGGCCTCAAGCCCCCCGGTCGAGCGGCCGATCCGTTCGGGGGTGCGCTCCGTGGACCCGCGTTCCCGGAATTCGGTCGGGGGAAGCCTAGCCGACCGGGACGGGAGGGCTCCAACGCGCGCCCTGCAGGCGTTTCCGGGGTCCACCGCCGCGGGCACAGGGAAGGCGCCCGCCCGTTCCTCCAGGAGGCAGACGATGCTCCAAGTGGTGCTCAAACTCAACGGCGCGGCAATGCGGCGGTTCGATTTCGCCCAGGACCGGATCACCGTGGGCCGCAAGGCGGGAAACGACATCCGCATCGACAACCTGGCCGTGTCGGGAACCCACGCGGTGATCGAGAAGGAGTGCGGCAGTTACTACCTCGTCGACGAAGGCAGCACCAACGGCACCTACTTCGACGGCGAGCGCGTGACCCGCAAGGCGCTCAACGACGGGGACGAGGTGACCGTCGGCAAGCACACCCTGCTGTTCCTGATTCCCAGGCCCGGGGACGCGGAGGCGGCGGTCGAGCCGGAGCCCGCCGCGACTCCGAGCGCAACGGACCTCGACAACACGATGATGATCGACACCCGCCGCCGCGACGCCCCCCCGGCGCGAACGGACGGCGCCGGACGAACCCACGAGGGCTGGACGGTGGGCAACCTCACCGTGCTGAAGGGCGACACGGGACAGCGCAGCTACGTGCTGACGAGCGAGTACATCCTCATCGGCAAGGACCCCAGCGCCCTGGTCCGGCTCTCGGGTTGGCGCGCCCCGCAGGTGGGCGGGTTCATCTCCCGGGTCAAGGACGGCTACCGGCTCGTGCCCCCGGAAACCGGAAGCCGCCTGAGCCTCAACGGGCAGCCTGTGCGGGAGAGCACGCTTCTCAGCAACGGGGACACCATCGAGATCCACGGGGTGGCGCTGCGCTTCTCCCTGCGGGCGGCCTGAGCGGGCCGCGGCAAGCCCTCCAGCCCACGCCGTGGCCGCGACCGCCCGCGCCTTGCACCGCCCCGCGTCGGGGACCCGATCCGTCGCGCGAGCCGTGGCGCGATCGGTCACCGAGTCGGGCCGCGCGTTCCCGGCCGTCGTCGAGAACCCCTATCTGCTCCTGCCGTGGCTGCAGGTGGCGCGCAAGGCCCAGGTCTGCCTGGTCCTGCTGGGGCTCGCGGCCCCCGCCTGGCTGCCTTCCCTGGCCGACGCGGCGCTGGAAGGGGTCCTCCGGCCCTCGGAAGTGAAGGTTCTCGGCCTCTCGGTCCGGATCCAGGAGCACCCCCGCCTGGACGGCGCCCGCGACGCGGCGAGAGCGGTCATCTGGGGCGGCTCGGCAGGCCTGGTGCTGCTCCTCTTCTGGGCGGACCTCCCGCGGGCCCTGGCGTGGGCGTCGCGCCGGGCGAAGCAACTCGAAAGCCGGGCCGACAACCTCGTGGAACGGCGCCCGGCCGAGGCCCTCACCCTGTACCTCGCCGCCGCCCGTCTGTCGGTCGATGCGGAGCAACGAAAGGCGCTGGGCGCCAAGGTGAGCGAGTCGCGAGCCGGCACGGCGGGGTCCGCGTCGGACCCGGAGCGCACGGTCGTGCTCCCTTCCGCCGAAAGCCCCGTCACGCGAGGACCTCCGGATCGCTACCGCATCGAGGGCGAGGTCGGCCGCGGGGGCATGGGCATCGTCTACCGGGCCCACGACTCGGTCCTGGACCGGCCCGTAGCCCTCAAGGAACTCCCGCCGTCGCTGGCCCACGACCCCGAACTCGTCACCCGACTGCGGCACGAGGCGCGGGCGCTGGCACGGCTCAACCACCCCAACATCGTTTCGGTGTACGACTTCGTGGAGGAGCGGGAGCGCACCTGGATCGCGATGGAGTACGTGGACGGGGGGGATCTGGAAGGACTCCTGAAGAGAGGCGCGCCCCTCGGCATGGCAGAAGTCGCGGCCGTGGGGAGCCGCCTGGCCTCGGCCGTCGGCTACGCCCACGGGCGCGGCGTGATCCACCGCGACCTCAAGCCCGCCAACGTGCTCTTCACCCGGGACGGGACGCCCAAGGTCACGGACTTCGGCCTCGCCAAGCTGTCCGAGTCGGTGACCCACACCCGCGCCGGCACCATACTCGGCTCCCCGGCCTACATGAGCCCGGAGCAGGC
>CAZGRT010000158.1:0-1569 GCA_964528225.1 uncultured Thermodesulfobacteriota bacterium
AGCATGGGCATCACCTAGGAGGTGCAAGTCCTCCCGAGAGCAGGTCACAGCGATCGAAGCGAGCCGCAAGGGTGTGAGGGCGACCGAGCGTCTGGAGGACGCGGGGAGCGAAACCGCGGGCCGACGAACAGAAACCGGATAGGAGGCGACGCCGAGCAGGGCGAGCGGGCGAATGACCGCGAAGCTCTCGTGACCAAGGCTCAGGCGGCGTAGATCCGGCGGTCGTGCGGGGAAGGGTGGGGTTCGTATCTGGGGAGATCTCGCCTCACGCCCGAAAGGGCGTCTTGGAGACACGGAGCGAGAAGTCAGCAGAGGCCGTAGTAGTCGAGGGAGGGCGGTGAAGGGCCGAACGGAGAGGAGAGCGAGACGGGCGTGCGCCTCGAAGGCAAAGGGCCTCAGATGTCCCGGCAACGGGAGCTGCCGCTGTGGGATCGGGGTGAAGCCCCGCAAGTGCAGAGGCGCGAGGAAGAGCCGACGGGGACGAACGGCACCGAGCGCTCGGGAGCGGGCAGCCTGATGGAGCGGGTGATGGAACCCGCGAACCTTCGGGCGGCGCTCGCGCGGGTGAGGAAGAACAAGGGCAGTCCCGGGGTGGACGGGATGACGGTGGGGGAGCTACCCGGGTACCTGCGGGAGCACTGGGTGGAGCTGCGAGAGCAACTGCTCGGGGGCACCTACCAGCCGCAGGCGGTGCGAAGGGTAGAGATTCCCAAACCAGGGGGCGGGACGCGGCAGCTGGGCATTCCGACCGTCTTGGACCGCTTCATCCAGCAAGCACTGCTCCACGTGCTGCAGCCGAGATTCGACCCGAGCTTTTCCCGTCACAGCTACGGCTTTCGTCCGGGGCGAAGCGCCCACGACGCGGTGCGTCAGGCGCAGGCGTACGTCCAGGAGGGCCGTCGCTGGGTTGTGGACGTGGACCTGGAGAAGTTCTTCGACCGGGTCAACCACGACGTCCTGATGGGCAAGCTCGGCCAGCGGATCGAGGACGTCCGGGTGCTGGGGCTGATGCGCCGCTACCTGCGGGCCGGGATGTTCGCCCAAGGGCTGGTGGTGGAACGACACGAAGGCACCCCGCAAGGGGGCCCGCTGTCGCCCTTGCTCGCCAACGTGCTCTTGGACGAAGTGGATCAGGAGTTGGAAGCGCGGGGACACGCATTCATCCGGTACGCCGACGACTGCAACGTCTACGTGCGCAGCCGTCGGGCGGGGGCGCGTGTGATGGGGCTCCTGAGGGGGCTCCTCTCGAAGCTTCGGCTGCGGGTCAACGAGGCGAAGAGCGCGGTGGCGCCGGCGACGAGCCGCAAACTCCTGGGCTACAGCCTATGGGTGGGTCCCGGAGGAGTGGTGAAGCGCCGGGTGGCCAACAAGGCCATGGTCGCGATGAAGGAGCGGGTCCGGCAGATCACGAGCCGGAACGGCGGGCGGAGTCTGGCGCGAGTCGTCGAGGAACTGCGCGGGTACCTCGCGGGCTGGAGGGAGTACTTCCGGCTGGCGGATACCCCGAAGGTCTTCCGAGAACTCGACCAGTGGATTCGCCACCGGCTGAGGGCTCTCCAACTCAAGCAG
>CAZGRT010000159.1:0-7415 GCA_964528225.1 uncultured Thermodesulfobacteriota bacterium
AGCGCCAGCAGCCAGGGCCGCATCCGCTCGGGCCGCAGCGGCCCGGCCGGCAGTTTCGCGAGGGCCTGCCGGACCCCGTCGTGGGCCACGGGCTCCAGGTGGTCCCAGAGCGTGCTCCCGTCCGGGTACACCCCGAGCACCGCCGTCCGGGCGGCCAGCTCCGCCCCCCGTTCCTGCGGGTCCAACTCCACCGCGAGGACCTCCGCCCGCCGCAGGCTCTCCTCGATCCGGGCGTCCAGTCCGCCGTCGCCCCCGTCGCGCATGTGCACGGAGCCGAGCAGCCAGAGCCGGGCCTCCCCGCTCGCGGCGTCCCGGACCTCCCAGAGGGGGAGCATCCGGCTCCCCTCGGAGGCCGGCCACGCGGCGGCGCAGGACAGGAGCACCAGGAGCGCGGCCGCGCCGACCCGGAACCGCTCCCGAACCCGTGGCGTCCGCTCCGGACGCAGTGTCTTCCCTCGACAGCCCACGTGCTCCCCTCCCCTGCCCCGTCCCCCCGCACCGAAGACACGACCGGCGGCCACGGGGGCCGCCGGTCTTCGCCTTCCGCGCAAGGCGGTCCTTCTCCGCTCCTCAGGCGCTCGCGGTGAGCCCCGAGAGGTAGTTCTTGATCTGGATGGCCCCCGTGATGTGGCTCATGTCGTCCAGCACCAGGATCGGCAACTGTCGCTCCGCCACGTCCACGAGGCCGTGCCAAGCCAGGTGGGCGAGGGCATCGGCGTTCTCCGGCCCCAGCACCTCGATGCACACCCCGAGGCTCCCCAGGTCCACCTGCTGCTTCACGTAATCGCACTTGCCGCAGTCTGCCTTGGTGAACAGCGTCATGGCTCTCCCCTCCTCCCTCGGCTCTACGCCTTGGCCTCCCGGCTTCCTTGCGGCACCGTGAAGAACCCACGGTTCCGGCTGCGGTCGTGCAGCTCTCCCAGCTTCCCCTTGTTCCACGACGAGATCTTCGTGAAGTAGCCCGTGATCCGGGTGATGCCCTCCACCTCGTCGCTGTGGCAGTGGGGACACTGCGCCCCGAGCCCCCGAGACGTGCGGCCGCAGGTGAGGCACGTGGTGAACTCCGGGCTGAAGGCGATCTGGTCGTTCTGGGTCTGCCGGAACACCTTCTCCACGAAGTTCGCGAGGCTGGCCGGGTCGGGCCGCTCCTCGCCCAGCCACAGGTGGGTGATGGCCCCGGCCTCGATGAGGGGGTGGAAGAGCCCCTCCCGGCGCACCCGCTCCACCGGATTGTCGGCGCTGCCCACGTGGAGGTGCGTGGAGTTGGTGTAGTACACCTCGCCCCGGGCGAGATCGCCGCGCACCGCGTACCCGGCCTGGGGGGAGTAGTACTTGAGATCCAGCTTCGCGAAGCGGTACGCCGTGGACTCCGCCGGGGTCTGCTCCAGCACGAAGTGCATGTTGTGGTGGCGGCTGAGCTTCTGCCCCACCAGCTTCATGTGGGCGATCACCTTGAGCCCGAACTTGAAGGCCGCCTCGTCCTCGTGGAGCTCCCGGCCCAGGTGGACCTTGACGAGCTCGTTGAGCCCCACCATGCCGATCAGGTAGCTCACCCGGTGCATGCGCAGGTAGGACTGCCCGTCCCGCTTCATGCAGAGCAAGCCGAGCGGCCCCCGGTCCCCCTGGCTCAGGAGGCGCTCGATGAAGGCCTTCTTCTCCAGGTGGGCCTTGGCCGCCGTCTCCATGAGCTCGGTGAGGTGACGGAACAGCCTGGCGTCATCGCCCCCCGCGCGGTAGGCGAGCCGCGGCAGGTTCAGGGTCACGTTCTGGAGCGCGGAGTAGCGCATGCGCCACGGCTGCTTCGCGTCTTCCAGGTCGCTCTTCTCCAGCTTGAAGGACAGCCGGCAGCACTCCGAAATCTTGGCGGTCTCTCCCCGGTCGAAGACGAAGTACGTGTTCCCCTTCTCCGCCGAGACCTCGCAGATCTGCTGCAGGAACTCCCGGTGGCCTTCGGTCTTGAAGAACTTCTCCGTGATGTGCACCAGGGGCTTGGGAAAGAAGAACGGCCGCCCCGAGGCATCCCCCTCCCGGTAGACCTCGAAGAGGAGCCTTACGAAGCGCTGCGCCTCCTTCTCGTATGCCCCGTAGGTCTTTCCCGTGAACTCCCCGCCCGGGCCGATGGCCGGGACGTCCTCGAAGTGTCTCGGGACCTCCCAGTAGAGGTTGATGTCGGAGAAGATCGCCTGCCCTCCCCGGGCCACCGCCTGCTGCGAGAACTCGAAGATGAGCATCTGGGCCAACTGCTTGACGTCCCGGTCGCTCATCCCTTCCAGGTAGGGGGCGAAGAACAGGTTCACGGCGTCCCACCCGATGGCGCCCGCGAAATTGGACTGGAGGGCCGCGGAGAACTTCATCATGTGGGCCAGGAGCACCTCGGGGTGCTTGGCAGGACGCGCGTTGGCGAGGCTGTTGGGGAGATTGAGCCCGAACTTTTTGAGGTACTCCAGGCTCTGGCCGGAGCAGTAGGGGCGGTCGATGAACCCCAGGTCGTGCAGGTGCACGTCGCCCCGCATGTGGGCGTCGGCGACGTCCTGGCTGAACACGGCCAGGAGCGCGTACTCCTTCTTGATATTCTCCGCCAGGGTCAGGTTCGTCGCCTCGGGGCCGTGGGGAACGTTGGCATTCTCCCGGTTCGGCTGCACCAGGAGCTCCTCCACGTCGAACAGCGGCATGCCGAGCCGGGTGTGCATGCGCCGGGCGCTCTCGAAGCCGAGTTCGATCAGCTTGGCGTCCACCAGTTCGCGGATGAGGGGGGCGGTGAGCACGTCGATGCGCGAGCGCTGGATGACCCCTTCCACCGCCTCGGCGACCTGCCGGGCGCTGTCCTCGTCGAGGTAGGTCTCCCGCACCAGCGCGTCGACGATGCGCTGGCGGTCCCAGCTGACGATCTCCATGTCCGAGGTGCGGACGAACATCACCTTGTCCGTGGCGTCGCCGGGGGTCCGTTGGGGGCGCTGTCCGAACTCCATCACCTCACCCATTCCCGCCTCCTCTTTTCGCCAGAGATTCCAAGGTCTTATGGACAAACGACTGCCATATGTTGTGGGCGACGCAGAGAATACCACAACGGGTTGTGCCTCGAAACCGAAAAAGCACCTCGCCGAACCGTCCCGGTCGTTTTCCTTGAACCCCGCGGAACGGTTCACTATGCTGACCGCCCGCGCGCCCCGGAAACTCGGGGTTGTGACCTCCGGGCGAGCAGCCGCATCTACGGGGAGTCGAGAGTCGATGAACGAAACGGAACTGGTGGAGCGGGCCCGGGGAGGCGATTTCGACTCGTTCGCCGCCCTGGTGACCGGCTCGGAAGGCAAGATCTACGCCCACCTGCTCCGGCTCATGGGCAACGCGGAGGACGCCCGGGACCTGCTGCAGGAGACCTACCTGAGCGCCTACAGGCACCTGGCCTCCTTCAAGGGCGACTCGGCCTTCGGCACCTGGGCATACCGGATCGCCACGAACCTCGCGCTGATGCGCCTGCGAAAGAAGAACCCGGAGACGGTGAACCTCGACGAGATCCGGCTGCCGACCCACCAGGAGATCCAGTCGAGGTCGATCTCGGACTGGGCGATCGACCCCAAGGAGGCCGTGCTCCGTAAGGAGGTGCGGAGCCAGCTCGACCGGGCGATCCGGTCCCTGCCGCCTCTGTATCGCGCGGTGGTCACGCTCCGGGACGTGGAAGGGCTCAGCACGGCCGAGACCGCCACCGCCCTCGACATCAGCGAGGGCGCGGTGAAGACGCGGCTGCACCGGGCGAGGCTGTTTCTCCGGGAGGCTCTGAGCCCGTACTTCGAGGGCGAAGCGGCCCCTTCCGTGGAGGGGTGAGCATGAGCGGCAAGCTGAGCTGCCGGGAGATCTTCGAGAACCTCTCCGCCTACATCGACGCGGAGTTGGACCCTTCGCTGTGCGAGGAGATCGAGCGGCACATGGAGGGCTGCAACCCCTGCGTCGCTTTCCTCAACACTCTGAAGAAGACGGTGGTACTGTACAAGTACAGCGCCAAGGAAGCCCAGGTCCCGGGCGAGGTCCACATCGACCTGCACCGGTTCCTGCGCGAGCGCTGCGGCGGGAAGAAGGAGTAGCCCGGGATGGAGACCCTCGTGTGGATCGCGGTCGCGGTGGCCGTCGTCGCCCTTGCCCTGCGCGGGGGCGGGTGAGGGAGCTGCTGAGCCGCCGGTCGGCGGCCCGAGGCGACCCCGGACGATCCCCGCCCTCCGGTTGGATCGACGCAACTCCGAACTTGTGAAGGAGACGCAGATGGCAGACGAAAAGGTCGTGAACCTCACGGACGCCGACTTCGAGGAGAAGGTGCTCAAGGCGGGCCTCCCGGTCCTCGTGGACTTCTGGGCGGCGTGGTGCGGCCCGTGCCGCATGATGAGCCCGGTGGTGGACGAGTTGGCCGCGGCCTACGACGGCAAGGTCCTGATCGGGAAGATGAACGTGGACGAGAACCCCCTCACGCCCTCCCGGTACGGGGTGCGGGGCATCCCCAACGTCAAGCTCTTCCAGGGCGGCAAGGTGGTCGACGAGGTGGTCGGCGCCGTGCCCCGCCCGAAGCTCGAAGAGATGATCAAGAAGGTCCTCTGATGCCGCTCTTCGACTACCGCTGCGAGCGCTGCGGGGAGCAGCGGGAGGTGCTCGCGAGGGGGGCCGAGACGGACGCCCCGGACTGTCCCGCGTGCGGGCGGAGGATGGAGCGGCAGCTGGCCCGCGTGGCGGTCCAGACCAAGGGGGCGGCAGCCTCCTGCGGGGCCCCGCGAGGGGGCTTTTCCTGAGCGTAGGATCGGGAGCCGGTCGGCTCCGGGTCTCCTTTTCTTTCGGATCGCCCATCGGTGCGCCGGCCTCCGGCCGCGGCGCCGACGGACCCTGTCAGCGGGGGAGGAGCGGCGCGATCCCGTGAGTTGGATTCTGGGGAGGTTGCGCCGGGGCCCGGGACGGGGCCCGGCGTCCGTGCAGCCGAGGAGGCGGACCCGGGTGGCGGTGCTCTGCGCAGCCGCCGTCTTGGTGTGCCTCGCAGTGCTGAGTGGGTGCTCGGGAGGCCAGGAACCGGAGGGGCGCAGCTCGCGCGACGCGCCGGATTTCCGCCTCACGACCCTGGAAGGCCGGGAGGTCCGGCTCTCCGATTACCGGGGGAAGGTCGTCCTGCTCAGCTTCTGGGCGACGTGGTGCAAGCCGTGCAAGGAGGCGATGCCCCACGAGCGGGCCCTGCAGGACAGTTTCGGGCCGCGCGGCTTCACGGTGCTCGGCCTCAGCCTGGACCGGGACCGCGGGGAACTTGCGGGCTTCCTCGAGAAGGAGCCCTTGAACTATCCTGTGGTCCAGGTGGACGACGCGACCCGCGAAGCCTTCGGCGGAGTGCCCACGATCCCCCTGATGATCCTCGTGGACCGCAAGGGGAGGATTCGCCACAAGAAGGTGGGCTTCACCCCCTCTTCGGCGGAGTCCCTGGAGAAGACCATCGAGTACCTCCTCACCGAGGGAGAAGCCTCGATCCCGTACGGCTCCTGAGGCTCCCCGGTGCGCCTCCCGGCACCCCACGGAGCGAGCGCACGCTTCCACGGAAAGGAACCGACATGAAGAGGTCGAGTTGGAGGGCGCCGGCGGCTCTCTGCACCGCGGTGCTCGCACTGTGCCTGCTCGCCGGGTGCCAGGGCAGGGAGCAGGCGGAACAGCCGACCCAGGCCCCCGACTTCTCCCTGCCGAACCTGGACGGGGAGCGGGTGACCCTGTCGGAGCACCGGGGCAAGGTGGTCTTCCTGGATTTCTGGGCGACGTGGTGCCCCCCGTGCCGGGCCGCCATCCCCCACATCGTGGAACTCCAGAACCGCTACCGCGAGGACGGGTTCGTGGCCCTGGGCATGAGCATGGACCTCGATCCGGAGGAGCTGACGGATTTCCTGCGGCGGGTGCCCGTGAACTACCCGATCCTCCAGGTGGACGACACCACGCGCATGGCTTTCGGGGGCGTGGCTTCGATCCCCCAGGGCTTCCTCGTGGACCGCAAGGGGAAGATCCGGAAGAAATTCATGGGCTTCAGCCAACCCATCGCCGAGGAGATGGAGCAACTCATCCGGCAGCTGCTGTCCGAACCCCCCTGAGACCGGCCCCCTCTCCGGCTTTCGGGAGGTCCCCGGTCCGTCCGCCCCGGGTCCTGGCTCAAGGAGCCTCGGCCGCCTCCAGCTTCGCGATCGGCGGCATGACGGGATCGCTCAGGTCGACGATGTCGCCGTCCTCCACCTCCACGATCGCTTCCAGGGCATTGCCGTCGCCGACCCCCATGACCACCGCCCTGCGGCCGTCGCCGAGCTCCACCCGGCGGCCGGGCTGGAGGATGCGGAAGGCCTTCACGAGTGCCCCCAGGAAGGCCCGGTCCAGCCTGCCCTCCCCCGCGTCCCGCAGCATGACGTTGATCGCCTGGGTCTCGTCCAGGGTCCCGCGGTAGGGGCGCACGGTGCGCAGGGCGTCGAACACGTCGGCCACCTGGACGAGGAGGCTCGCCGGGTGGGGGCCCTCCTCACCGACCCCGGCGGGGTACCCGCTCCGGTCCGCGTTCATGTGGTGCTGGTGGGCCACCGTCGGGAGCAGGGGCGGCACGCTGCCCGGGATCCGCAGCAGGATCTCGGCCCCCTCCGACGCGTGGCGGCTCACGACCGCCCGCTCCTCCGCGCTGAGGGCGCCGGGCTTGTTGAGGATCTCCAGGGGCACGCGTTCCTTGCCCACGTCGTGGCACAGGCCGGCCAACCCCAGCGCCTGCGCCAGGTCCGTGGGGGCGCCCAGCGCCCGGGCCACGACCAGGGAGACGATGCACACGTTGAGCGCGTGGGTGAAGGTGTATTCGTCGAACTCCTTGAGCCGCCGCACGGACACGAGCAGTTCGTCCCCCGCCTCGATGCGGGTGAAGATGCTCCGGACGATGCCGCGCGCCTCCTGCAGCCCCTCCGCGTCGCCCCGCACCAACCCCTGGAGGACCCGGTTCACGTCGGGGACGTAGTCCTCGTAGCCGCCCGGCCAGCGGTCGCCCGCCTCCGCCCCGCCCCCGGCGCCGTCCAGGTCGAGGCGACCGGCCAGGACCCCGCGCTCCGCGTACGCTCCTTCCGCCCCTCCGTAGGCGTGGGTCAACCAGGCCAGGAGGTCGTCGGGGCCGCACCCCGGGTCGACTCGGACCCCCTCCCACCCCTTGCCCCGGAGCAGGGCTCCCAGGGCCGTGAGCCGGCCTTCGAGGCTCCGGATCGACCGGTCCTCCACGAGGAAGTCCTCCCCCACGAAGGACATGCGGACGGGCTGACCCCACTGCGCGAGGGAGGTCGCCGCCAGGTGCGCCGCCCTCGTCACCTGCTCGTGACCCCGGGGGTACATCCGGAAGGTCTGGTGCAACCGGTCCAGGTCCCGCAGGAACTTGTCCAGGGAGTCTCTCGTCA
>CAZGRT010000160.1:0-6237 GCA_964528225.1 uncultured Thermodesulfobacteriota bacterium
GAAGCGGCGCGGGCCCACCGGTCGGAGGACTTCTCCGCCGACGCCTGAGACCGGGCCCCGGAGCCCGGAGGAGCCGGATTTCGTGGAACCTCCCCGCACCAGCGAGAAACGCCGGCACGTCGCCTCGCTGCGCCCCTCGCCGCGAAGGCGGGTCCTCTCCTATCTCCGGTCCCACGGGGACGAGATCACCTACCTTTCGGCGCGAAAGCTCGGGGAGCGCTGCGGCGTGAGCGAGTCCACGGTGATCCGCGCGGTGCAGTCTCTGGGGTACGAGGGGTACCCCGCCTACCAGTCCCTCCTGCGCGCCGAACGGCTCCACCGCCGGACGACCGTGGAGCGTTTCGCGAAGGCCCACGGGCCCGACCCGGTGGAGCGCGCCTTCGCCCGGGACGTCGAGAACCTGCGCCTCACCTGGGAGGGGCTCGACCGCGGAGCGGTGGCCAGGGCGGCCCGCCTGCTCGCCAGCGCCCCCCAGGTCTGGGTCCTGGGGCTGCGGAGTTCCCACGCCGTGGCGGTGCTCCTCCACCACGGTCTCTCGTTCCTGGGCGTGCGGGCGCACCTGCTGACCCCCGGCCACGGAGACCTCGTGGACGACGCCGCGGGGATTTCCGCTTCCGACGTGGCGGTGGTGGTCGCCCTACCCCGCTACACGCGCCAGACGGTGGAAGCCGCCGCGCTCGTCCACGGCCGCGGCGCCACCGTGATCGCGGTGACCGACGGAGCGGATTCGCCCCTGGCGCCTCTTGCGGACCTGGTTCTGCCGGTGGCCTACGACCTGGAGGGATTCATCGAGAGCTTCACGGCCGCCACCTGCCTCGCCCAGGCGCTTCTCCTCTCCGTGGCCGAGGAGCGCGGCGCGGAGGCGCTGCGGGCCCTGGAGAGCAGGGAGGCCCTGTGGTCGGAGTGGAACGTGTACTGGGACGACTGACGCACCGGACGGAGGAGCCCCGAGCATGCAGCCCCTGATCGTCACCGCCGCCATCACCGGAAGCCGGACGCCCCGGGAGAAGTGCCCCCACATCCCGATCCTGCCCGAGGAGATCGCCGACTCCGCCGCCGAGGCCGTGCGCGCCGGGGCGAGCGTCGTGCACATCCACGTGCGCGACCCCGCGACCGCGCTCGGCACCCAGGACGCGGATCTGTACCGGAGGGTCCTCGACCGCCTCGCCGCCTCGGGCACCGACCCCGTGGTGTGCCTGACGACCAGCGGCATCCCGGGCCGGAACCTCGCCCACGAGGCCCGCTTCGTGCCGCTCGCGTTCCGCCCGGAGCTCGCGAGCTTCGACGCGGGGAGCATGAACCTCGGGGACAGCGTGTTCCTCAACCCGCCGGACTTCCTGGAAGAACTCGCCCGGCGCATGACCGCGGCGGGGACGAAGCCGGAGCTCGAGGTGTTCGACTCCGGCATGATCGGCAACTGCCTGCGGCTGCTCGACCGGGGGCTCCTCACCCCGCCGCTGCACTTCCAGTTCGTGCTGGGTGCGGCCGGGGGCGCCCCGGCGACGCCCAAGGCCCTGGTCCAACTCGTCGAGATGATCCCCGCCGGCTCCACCTGGAGCTCCATCGGCGTCGGGCCGGGCCACCTGCCGGTCGTCCTGACGACCCTGGCCCTCGGCGGGCACGTCCGGGTGGGGCTCGAGGACAACATCTACTACCGGCGAGGCGAACTGGCCCGCTCCAACGCCCAACTGGTCGAGCGCGCCGTGCGCCTGGCCGCGGAGATCGGGCGCCCCGTGGCCACGCCGGACCAGGCGCGGGAGATCTTGAGCCTGCGGCGGCGTGAAACGTGAAACGTTAGACGCCACAGAGTACCTAGGGTTCGTTTCACGCTTCACGTCTCACGTCTCACGTCCAGGAGGCCCCCATGTCCCACGTCTTCTACCGCTCCCCGACGAAGACCTACCCCACGGCGACGCGGGCCGAAGGGGTCTGGATCTGGGACGCCGAGGGGAAGCGCTACCTCGACGGGTCGGGGGGGGCGTGCGTGGTCACCATCGGCCACGGCGTCCCCGAGGTCCGCGCGGCGGCCCTGGCCCAGATGGATGGGGTGAGCTTCGCCCACGGCAGCCAGTTCACCACCGCCGCCTGCGAGGAACTCGCCCGCCGGGTGGCGGCCCTGTCGCCGGACCCGGAACTCGACCGGGTGTACTTCGTCTCCGGGGGCTCCGAGGCGGTGGAGACCGCGGTGAAGATGGCCCGCCAGTTCTGGAGGGAGTCAGGCCGCCCGGACCGGTACAAGGTGATCTCCCGCTGGGCCTCCTACCACGGGAACACGGCCGGAGCCCTGGCCCTCGGAGGTCACACCGGCCGCCGCAGCCCGTACCTCCCGCTGATCCAGCACACCCCCCACGTGGAGCCGTGCTACTGCTACCGCTGCCCCTTCGGGGCGACGCCCGACGCGTGCGACGTCGCCTGCGCCGACACGCTCGATCGGGCGATCCGGTACGAGGGCCCCGAGAGCGTGGGCGCCTTCATTGCCGAACCGGTGGTGGGCGCCACGGCCGGAGCCCTGGTCCCGCCTGACGGGTACTGGCCCCGCATCCGGGAGATCTGCGACCGCCACGGCGTCCTGCTCATCGCGGACGAGGTGATGACCGGCGCGGGACGCACCGGGCGCGCGTTGGCGCTGGAGCACTGGGGGGTCGACGCGGATCTCGTGGTGCTCGCCAAGGGGCTTTCCAGCGGGTACGCGCCCATCGGCGCGGTGCTGTGCCACCGCTCGATCCACGAGGCGATCCGCAACGGCTCGGGCTCCTTCGTCCACGGGCACACCTACGGGCAGCACCCGGTCTCCATGGCCGTCGGCGCCGCCGTGCTCCGCCACCTGGAGGAAAACCACCTGGTGGAACGCTCGGCCGCCATGGGGGCCGTGCTCCTCGACCGGCTCCGCGGCCTCGCCGACATCCCGGCCGTGGGCGACGTCCGCGGGCTGGGCCTCTTCGCGGGCATCGAGCTCGTGGCGGACCGCGCGACCAAGGCGTGCTTCGACCCGGCACAGAAGGTTTCGTACAAGGTGGGTGCGGCGGCCTTTCGGCGGGGCCTGATCACCTACCCCGGCGACGGCGGCGCGGACGGGATCCGCGGCGACCACATCCTCGTGTGCCCACCCTTCGTCGTCACCGCGGAGGAGGTCGACTTCCTGGCCTCGACGCTCCGCGAGGCCATCCAGGAGGTTTGCGGCAGGTGACACGGCACAGCGGTTGACAAACGCGCCGCGGGCCCGTATCTACGCGGGGTCCCTGCGTCTTTCCGCAGTTCCATCGGGCAACGGGGTGAGTCACCCCTCAACCACAGGAGGAAACGAGATGAGAAAAACGGCAGTCCTGGCCCTGGCGATCGGATTCGCGGCGTTCGGCCTCACCGACGCGAGCGCCGCCACCCGGTACGTGACGATCGGAACCGGGGGGGTCACCGGCGTCTACTACCCGACGGGCGGCGCCATCAGCAAGATGGTGAACGCCAAGCGCAAGGAGTACAACCTGCGGGTCACGGTGGAGTCCACCGCCGGCTCGGTGTTCAACGTGAACGCCATCGTCGCCGGGGACCTCGAGTTCGGCGTCGTCCAGTCCGACCGCCAGTACCAAGCCATGAAGGGTCTGGCCGAGTGGGAGGGCAAGCCCCAGCCCAAGCTGCGCAGCGTCTTCTCCATCCACCCGGAATCCGTGACCATCCTCGCCGCCGTGGACAGCGGCATCAAGACGGCCCAGGACCTCAAGGGCAAGGTCGTCAACATCGGCAACCCGGGCTCCGGTCAAAGGGGCAACGCCATCGACCTGCTGGAGGCGATGGGGATGAACTACGAGACCGACCTCAAGGCCGAGGGGCTCAAGGCCGCCGAGTCGGCCGGCATGCTCCAGGACGGGAGGCTCGACGCGTTCTTCTACACGGTGGGCCACCCGAACGGGTCCATCAAGGAGGCCGTGGCCGGCACCCGCAAGGTGCGCTTCGTCAGCGTGGACGACGCCACAGTGAAGAAGCTCACCGACAAGTTCCCGTACTACGCGCCGGCGGCCATCCCCGTGGAGTTCTACCAGGGGGTGGAGAACACCTCCGACGTGCCGAGCTTCGGCGTGAAGGCGACCTTCTGCACCTCGGAGGACGTGCCCGAGGACGTGGTCTACGCCATCACCAAGGAGGTCTTCGAGAACCTGAACGAGTTCAAGACCCTCCACGAGGCCTTCAAGTTCCTCACCAAGGAGAGCATGCTCCAGGGCCTCTCGGCCCCCCTGCACCCCGGCGCCGTGAAGTACTACAAGGAAGCGGGGCTGATGAAGTAGCCGTCCGACGGTGCGGAGAGGGGGCGGCCGCGCCCCCTCCCCGCCTCGGTCGGAGCGACGTACGCAACCCGGAGGGCACCTCGGAGCGAGCGCCATGGCGGACCAGGGGACCGAGCGGGACGAGGGGCTGGAACTCGCCCGCCGCATGAAGGAGGAAGAGGAACTCGGGCTCCGGCGGGTCCAGGGCCCCCCTGCGCTGGACCGTGCCGGCCATCGCGCTGGCCTGGTCCCTCTTCCAGCTCTCCCTCGCGAGCTGGCTCCTGATCGACTCCACCTACACCCGGGCGATCCATCTGGCCTTCGCCTTCGCCATCGTCTTCCTCTCCTACCCCACGCTCCGGCGCACGGTGAAGGTCCCGGGGCTGCGGTGGCTCGGCGAGAAGCGCACGATCCCGCTTTCGGACTGGCTCTTCGCCGCCGTGGCCGTGGCCTCGGCCCTCTACATCGCCTGGGACTACGAGGGCGTGGCCGCGCGCATCGGCCTGCCCAACGCCCCGGACCTCGTGTTCGGGATCCTGCTGGTGCTCTTCCTCCTGGAGGCCTCCCGCCGAGTCATCGGCCCCGCCCTGCCGGTGATCGCCGCCGTCTTCACCCTCTACGCCTTCTTCGGGCCGTACATGCCGGACGTGATCGCGTTCAAGGGGGTGAGCCTCAGCCGGTACGTGAGCCAGATCAGCCTGAGCACCGAAGGCATCTACGGCATCCCCCTGGACGTCTCGGCCACCATCGTCTTCCTGTTCGTGCTCTTCGGCTCCATGCTGGAGAAGGCCGGCGGCGGCAAGTTCTTCATCGACCTCGCCATGAGCCTGCTCGGCCGGTACAAGGGGGGCCCGGCCAAGGCGGCGGTGCTGTCGAGCGGCCTCACCGGCCTCGTGTCCGGGTCGAGCATCGCCAACGTGGTGACCACGGGGACCTTCACCATCCCCTTGATGAAGAAGGTCGGCTACCCGCCCACCAAGGCGGCGGCCATCGAGGTGGCGGCGAGCACCGACGGCCAGATCATGCCCCCCATCATGGGGGCGGCGGCCTTCATCATCGCCGAGTACGTCAACATCCCCTACCTGGAGGTGTGCAAGGCGGCGGCGATCCCCGCGTTCGCCTCCTACGCGACGCTCTTCTACCTCACCCACATCGAGGCGTCGAAGCTGGGCCTCACGGGACTGCCGAAGGCCGAACTGCCGCAGTTCTTCCGCACGCTCTTCGCCGGCCTCCACTATCTCATCCCGCTGTTCGTCCTGCTCTACGAGCTGATCGTCCCACGCCACTCCCCGGACATGGCCGCGTTCCGGGCGGTCATGGTGCTGATCGCCGTGATGCTCCTCCAGCACCCGATCCGGGCGAAACTGGAGGGCCAGCCCCTGGGTGCCGCCCTCCGACGCAGCCTCGACGAGATCTTCGCGGGGCTCATCGCCGGAGCCCGCAACATGGTGAGCGTGGCCGTGGCCACGGCGGCGGCCGGGATCATCGTCGGGGTCGTGACCATGGGCCTCGGCGGGCTCATCACCGAGATCATCGACATCCTGAGCCAGGGCAACATCTTCCTCATGTTGGTGATCACGGCTGTCGCCAGCCTCGTGTTGGGGATGGGGCTCCCCACGACGGCCACGTACATCGTGATGGCTTCCCTCACCGCGCCGGCCATCGTACACATCGCCGAGTGGCAGGGCTTCGACGTGCCGCTGATCGCCGCGCACCTCTTCGTCTTCTACTTCGGCATCCTGGCCGACGACACCCCGCCGGTGGGGCTGGCCGCCTACGCCGCGGCCGCGATCGCCAAGTCGCCCCCGATCCCGACGGGGGTCCAGGGCTTCCTCTACGACATCCGTACGGCGATCCTGCCCTTCATGTTCATCTTCAACCACGACCTCCTGCTGGTCGGCATCGACAGCTTCCCCTTCGCCCTTCTCATCTTCGTCATGACCTGCGTGGGGGCCTTCGCGTTCGCCGCGGCCACCCAGGG
>CAZGRT010000161.1:0-10000 GCA_964528225.1 uncultured Thermodesulfobacteriota bacterium
GCTATAGGACCGTAAGCAATCGCTTCCCATAAAGGATCCAACCACCTGTTTGCAAAAAAACTCGGCCATGTGATACCAACAAATAGCGGTCTAAATGAACTGCCGGCGTTTTCCCTTATAGATGAGATAATGGAGTTATAATTGCGTATTGCCTCTTCTTGATCAGTATCAAGACCCATTGACGCTACTATTAGGTGCGTATAACGATCCGTCGATACGTCATGTACAAGTCTTTCTTTTAAAATATCTATCGCATTCCAGCTATTAACGAACGCAGATCCATAGCTACTATTCGTTGCGGTTCTTTTGGTTGTATTGTCATTGCATGGCTGAACAAGTGTTGAGCCGCTGTTGTTGTATAGATTGTATAGTGTACAATTTCCCTCTCCATAGGGTTGGCCTTCATAACGCATCACATGAGAAATAAACGGTACTTCGTATCTCATTGTCTTAAGTAATCGTTTAACTGTGTAACCTGCAGAATATAGGTTTTCATCTATCAATACATCTTCTCGATCGTTCGCTATGCGACTTCTTGGAGCCTCTTCGAACCCAACGACATAGCCTGGAAAATTTAGCGCTATCGAGCCTGGATAATATATGCAAATATGATCCAGAGTTTTGTAGTAACCAGATGTATGCAGAGCATGTTCACTGTCAGAAAAGTAACTAGTATTTGTGGAACAGGCGGCGCCTAGCAGAAAGGCTATCGTGAAGAACACAAACAATCGCCACATCATAGCCTCCTCTCTGGCTTAACCGACCCCAGACAGGACGAAAATGGCCAGTCGATCTCACCTCGGGGGACTCGCTCCTGTGCAACCGAAAGTCGCTCTGCCGACAAGTAGTTGGAATTCGGTCGAAGCACATGGCCTGGTAGATTTTAGCAATCGAATCCTTCTTGGGAAGGATACACGGCGGACCTGCTTCCCCCATGAAAGCGGTCCACCGTCAGGTTATGATCCTGGGGGAGCCAACAGGGGTGGTACCCAGAATTCGTGCGCAGCTGACCCGGGAGCGGTGCTGCTGTGACGGCGGTGAACTCTCGGAGTCGGACGTGAAGCATCCCGTTCTCTTTCACGATGTCGAGGGGTGTGTGGAGGCGAGATCATGACTTCAAAGCATTCTTCGTTCCGTGCGGAGCGAGGATTAAGGTTACCCCTTTCGTTATGGGTTCGCTGCGCGCTTTTTGCCGTTCCGCTGGCGGGAACCCTTCTGGCGGTGTTCGTGGGGGACCCTCTGCCCCAGGACACCGCGTACCATGCCTTTGCAGACCAGCGCTCCTTCCTTGGCGTCCCCAACGCCATGAACGTCCTCACGAACATCTCCTTTCTTGTCGTTGGGACCATCGGTCTGCGCCGGTGCGTCCTTCGTCCGCCCCCGATTGCTCCCCGGCCGTGGCAGGTCTTCTTCGCCGGTGTCGCTCTCGTTGCGATTGGCTCGGCCTGGTATCACCTTGCGCCCAATAACGGGAGTTTGGTTTGGGACCGGCTGCCTATGGCCATTGCCTTCATGGCCCTTGTAGTCTCGTTGCTTGCCGAACACACGAGCGTTCATGCAGAGCGCTATTTGCTCTGGCCTGCCATTGCGGTCGGCGTGGGGAGTGTAGCCTGGTGGGCGTACACGGATGACCTTCGTCTCTACGCCTGGGTGCAGCTCGCTCCCATGGGCACGGTGACCATAGCCATCGCACTCTCTTGGCGCAGTAAGGTACGGCGCATGTACTTGGTCGGAGCCGGCGTCTGCTACTTGTTCGCCAAGCTTGCGGAACTCCGGGACCCCGAGGTGCTCCAGATAACCGCAAAGCTGATCAGTGGTCATTCCCTCAAGCATCTCTTGGCAGCGGTAGGCATCTCTTTCCTGGCCCTAATGATGGGGCATAGGAGGGCTCGTCTTGTTCGCGACGCCTCTGCAGGTTTTGACAAACGTATGCGGCCCGGTGAAGAGAGGCGTTGCAGAAGTAGGCCCGTAGTTTTCGAAAGGCGAGGGGCCGGGGGCGTTCCTCCTCAAGATTAAGACTGAGGGCAGCTTCAGGGGGACAGGTCGAACACTCTTTTGGGTGATTGCTAACTCAGTGCCCCGCGACTAAGGTGCCCTAGCAGATGGCCGCGCGGCCGATTTCTTGCCCAGCTGGCAGGGACGGCCGCGGAAGCCGACTTCTTGCGGGACGCTCAATGGACGGCCGTATGCGCCTCCTCCTAATCAATCCCGTCAATCCGCTGGCGTTGGCGGAGGTCAGACAGGGCCGCTGGAACCGCTATCGAGTCTGGAAGCCGCTCGGCCTCCTGACAGTCGCGGCACTGACGCCGGAACCCTGGGAGATCTCCGTTGTCGACGAGAATCTGGGCATACTCGACTACGAGGCACTGCCGCGCCCCGACCTCGTGGGCATGACCGCGTTCACATCGCAGGCAAGCCGCGCATACGACGCGGCGCGGCGCTTTCGCGACCGCGGGATTCCGGTCGTGATGGGCGGTATTCATGCGAGCATGTGCCCCGAGGAAGCGTTGCAGCACGTGGACTGCGTCGTGACCGGCGAGGCGGAAGGCGTCTGGCCGCAGGTACTCGCGGATGTGTGCGGGGGCCGCCGTGCGGCGCGGTACGAGGGCCCGCTCGCCGCGACCGCGGCGATACCCGCCGCGCGTCACGACCTCCTGCCCCGCGGCTATGCATTCGGCGCCATCCAAACCACGCGTGGGTGTCCCTTGAATTGCAGCTTCTGCAGCGTGACGACCTTCAACGGAGCGCGCTATCGCGACCGGCCCATCGCGGACGTGGTCGAGGAAATGCGCTCGATTCGCGAGAAGCTCGTCCTCGTCGTCGACGACAACCTGATCGGCACCAGCGCGGCCCACATAGCTCGCGCCAAGGAGCTCTTTCGCGCGATGGTCGCGGCCAGGCTCCGCAAGAAGTGGATCGCCCAGGCGACGATCAACATGGGCGACGATGACGAGTTGCTGGCGCTGGCAGCCAAAGCCGGGTGCGTGGGCGTATTAATCGGCTTCGAGTCTCCGTCGCCGGAGGGGCTCGCGGAGGTGGGCAAGAATTTCAACCTCGCCAAGGGGCGGGACCCGCGCGCGTCGGTGCGGCGCATTCAACGCCACGGCATCCTCGTCGTCGGCTCCTTCATCATCGGGTTGGACAACGATGGCCGCGGCATCGGCAAGCGCATCGCCGACGCGGGCCGCCGTTACGGGATCGACATACTCAGCACGATGTTTCTCACACCCCTTCCGGGCACGCGCCTGTGGGATACGATGCGAAGCGAGGGCCGGGTCAGGGCCGACACATTCCCTGCTGACTGGCGCTACTACACGTTGACGTTCCCGGTGGCCAAGTACAAACAGCTCTCGCAAGCCCAGGCGATCCGCGAGATGGAGTCCTGCGACCGCAGGTTCTACTCGCGTGCGCGCATGCTCGGACGGCTGTGCTCCACGCTCTGGCGCTGGCGGCACCCGCTCGTCTCGTTGGTGGGCAACCTGTCATACAGAAGCACGCTAAAGGGAAACCGCCGGACGTATCGCGAGTTTGCCGGGAGAGCCGCTCAAGCGTGACCCCTCCCGCGCCGCTCACGGCCGAGCGGGTCGCGGCCGACGACCGCCTCCAGAGCCTCTTCTATCGTGCTATCGCGGCGCGGCTTCACCGCTTCATGGGAGGCAGAGAGGGACACTCCTCCCTTGGTTATCATGGGCTACAGGGACTGGAAGGGATGGACCCCCCTGCCCGTTTCCACGGTATCGGACGCCTCCCCCGGGGACCCCGCCCTCCGATCCCCCTTCTACCGTCCCGCAGGATCGTTTGCTAATGGTTTGACAGGGCGATTGCGTACCGGTCTCGCCCCGGCCCGAGGTAGTGACCCACCATCGGCGTCCAAAATTGCTCCGCCTTTTAGGCACGAAAACTCTGTGGCGTGGGATCCTGCACCGCCATAACCGGGTGAGGGCCGCATGCCGATGATTCCTCCACAGGGGGCAAACTTGGGCGCCGATCCACAGTGATCTGCTTGAGCTGTTGCAATGGAGCCTGATTGGAGACAACAACAGATTGGGTAGCTTCGGCTGGTAGCTTGGCTGGAGCGTTGACAAGCGATGGGGGGACTGCGAGATTGGCGTCAAGCTGCTCCGGCTACCAAAGGCATCCTGCTTGGTGGGAAACGGATGTGATGTAAGCGAGGCAGCTCTTGGCATCTCTATTCCTTGCGGAGGTGAGACTGATGCCCTCTATCCGCGCCATTCCCCATGGTCGTTACCTATCGCTGCTACTCATCCTGTTTCTGGTGGAGTTCGGTTTTCTGGCATTTGACGTCTACGACCGCAAGGACTGGCTACTGGAAAACGTGTTGGTGGTGGTCGCGCTGCTTGCCTTGGTTGCGACCTATCGCAACTTCCCCCTGTCACGGGTCTCCTACACGCTGATTTTCATCTTTCTCGCTCTGCACGAAATTGGGTCACACTACACCTACGCCAAAGTTCCCTACGACCAGTGGGCTACCGCCCTGACCGGCCACAGTTTCAATGATCTGGTTGGGTGGCAACGCAACAACTTCGATCGCATCGTGCACTTTTCCTACGGCTTGCTGCTCGCCTACCCAATGCGTGAGATCTACTTGCGCATTGCCGACGCCAAGGGGTTTTGGGGTTATTTCCTGCCGCTCGATTTCACTATGTCCACCTCAATGATCTACGAGCTGGTCGAGTGGGCGGCAGCTGAGGTGTTCGGTGGTGAACTGGGTGTCGCCTACCTCGGCACCCAGGGAGATATCTGGGATGCGCACAAGGACATGGGACTGGCTAGCCTGGGCGCGCTGGTCGCTATGTTGCTGACCCTTGCACTCAACCGCTATATCCAGCGTGACTTTGCCCGCGAATGGGCCGAAAGCCTGCGGATCAAGGGCAGACTGCCACTGGGTGAAGATGAGATCGTTCGGTTGTTGGAAGAAAAGCGTGAGGACGAGAGCCTGAAGCCGGACGGTGAAGAATGAGGCTTCTGGAAGAGGACAAAGGAGGACTGCGGCGGGGTTGTCAGATGCAACTCGTTCAGGCACTAGCCAAACTAGGACCCACCTATTCGGCACGTTCTCAGGTGGTACGTGCTGTGCCTTTGTGAATCTCAATCTCTGGCCAGGTCAGTCGTCGCATAGAGTTCAAATAGACTCTCGCAACGCCCCTGAACCCGCCTGCCGAAATCCCCCGATTTCTGGGAGACGTTTCACGACACACTGAAGGCGACCGCCGCCAGGCGGGCGCCTCGGTCGCTCAAGGCCAACAGCGCTGAATAGAGCCCAGCGCAGTCAGTCCGAGCAAACGGACGAGAAAATGGCACCGGGGACCGGTCGAGGACGTCGAGGACTACTTGATTTTAGGGTCTGCGGTTCGGTAGGTCTCTGTACTACTCACGGGGGCCGGGCATGGGCTGACCGGACCCTCGAACAGACTTCGGCGGCGAAGAGCGGTTTTCTGCAGCTTGTTGGGAGACGCTCTGCGGCGAACCAAAGGCGGGCTCGGCGGCGGGGTTGGGATCGGACGCCGGTGAGGTCTGCGGGCGGGGCGGATCTGCAGGCGGACGAACGCAAGGGACCGGAGGCGGCGGGAAGGGAGGTGGGACGGTGGCAACAGTGATCACGAACCCCGTACGGGTGAGCGCCGCGGGCACTCCCGCGAAGGAGATCCGGGAGTTCTTCGGCCGGGTGAGCAGTGCGACCGACGAGGTCAGCATCGCCCTCATGAAGAGCCCCGCCGGCTGGGAGGAACCGGGCCAGGAGCCGGAGTTCGACGAGTACACCGTGGTGTTGAAGGGCACGCTGCGCGTTCGGACGCGGGAGGGGTTCCGCGACGTCGGGGCGGACCAGGGCGTCTGGGTGGAGAGGGGGACATGGGTGCAGTACAGCACCCCGCTCCCGGGCGGGGCGGAGTACGTGGCGGTGTGCCTTCCCGCCTTCTCGCCCGAGCGGGTCCACCGAGACGCGTAGGGGCCGCCGCCGCTCCTCGCCGGGGGCCGGTTCTCGCGGTTGTCCGGCGCGGGGGGCCTTGCCCGGGGCGGCGACGCTGGAGTATAGACCTCCGACGCCGCGAGTCCGCGAACCCTTCACCGCCGAGGCTCCCATGGATTACTCGAAGCTGCTGCTCCCGACCTTGAAGGAGGACCCCGCCGAGGCCGAGGTGGTCAGCCACCGCCTGATGCTTCGGGCGGGGATGATCCGCAAACTCGCCGCGGGCATCTACTCCTACCTGCCCGCCGGGCTACGGGTCCTGCGGAAGGTCGAGGCGATCGTTCGCGAGGAGATGAACCGGGCGGGGGCGCAGGAGGTGCTTCTGCCGGCGGTGCAGCCGGCGGAGCTGTGGCAGGAGTCGGGCCGGTGGGAGTTCTACGGCAAGGAACTCCTGCGGTTCCGCGACCGGCACGACCGGGACTGCTGCCTGGGGCCGACCCACGAGGAGGTGATCACCGACCTCGTGCGCCGAGAGATCCAGTCGTACCGGCAGATGCCCGTCAACCTCTACCAGATCCAGACCAAGTTCCGCGACGAGATCCGCCCGCGCTTCGGCCTGATGCGGGGCCGCGAGTTCATCATGAAGGACGCCTACTCCTTCGACGCCGAGGAGGCCGGGGCGGAGGAGAGCTACCGGAAGATGCACGCGGCCTACACGCGCATCTTCGAGCGGTGCGGGTTGGAGTTCGTGGCGGTGGAGGCCGACACCGGCTCCATCGGCGGCAGCTTCTCCCACGAGTTCATGGTGCTGGCGGAGTCGGGGGAGGATGCGATCGCGGCGTGCCGTGCCTGCGGCTACGGGGCCAACGTGGAGAAGGCCGAGGTGGCCGCTCGCGAGGGAGCCGCGGAGCCGGGCGGGGTGGACGCCCTGGAGCGGGTGTCCACGCCGGGGCGGCGGACGATCGAGGAGGTGACGGCCTTCCTCGGCGTAGCCCCCGAGAAGGTGGCGAAGACGCTGATCTTCGAGACGGACAAGGGCGCCGTGGCGATCTGCGTGCGGGGGGACCACGACGCGAACCCGGCCAAGGTGAAGAACCTGGTGAAGGCCAACGCGGCGGAACTGGCGCCGGAGGCCCGGGTGGCGGAGCTCACCGGGGCGCCCGTGGGGTACGCCGGGCCGGTGGGCCTCTCCATCCCGGTGTATGTGGACCGGGCTCTGGAGGGTGCCGGGGGGCTCGTGGTGGGCGCGAACGAGGCCGACGCCCACTACCGGAACGCCGTCGCGGGCCGGGACTTCCAGGCCGCGGGGTGGGCCGACCTGCGGTTCATCCGGGAGGGCGACTCGTGCCCCCGGTGCCGGGAGCCGGTCGTGGTGAAGCGCGGCATCGAGGTGGGGCACATCTTCAAGCTCGGCACCAAGTACTCCGAGGCGCTGCGCGCGACCTTCCTCGACGCCCAGGGGGCGGAGCGGCCCATCGTGATGGGGTGCTACGGCATCGGCGTCGGGCGCACGGCCGCGGCGGCGATCGAGCAGAACAACGACGCCGACGGCATCATCTGGCCGGTTCCCCTGGCCCCCTGGGAGGTGGTGGTGCTGCCGCTCCAGGTGAAGGACGAGGCGACCCGCGAGGCCGCCGCCCGGGTGGTGGAGGGACTGGAGAGCCGTGGAGTGGAGGTGCTGGTGGACGATCGGGACGAGCGCCCGGGCGTGAAGTTCAAGGACGCGGACCTGCTGGGGATCCCACTGCGGATCACCATCGGCGCCAAGGGGCTGGCCCAGGGCGTCGCGGAGGTCAAGGAGCGGAAGACCCGGGCGGACCACCGCATTCCCCTCGCCGAGGTGGCCCAGTGGGCCGCCTCGTGGGTGGAGGAGCGGCGCACGTGACGCCTCGGGAGCGCCTGATCTTCGCCCTGGACGTGGCCTCGGGCCGGGAGGCCCGGGCGTGGGCCGGCCGGCTGGAGGGCGCGGTGGGGGCCTTCAAGGTCGGCCTGGAGCTCTTCGTGTCGGAGGGGCCGTCGCTCGTGCGCAAGATGGTGGCGGGGGGCCACCGGGTGTTCCTCGACCTCAAGTTCCACGACATCCCCGCGACCATGGCGGGCGCGGCCCGGGCGGCGGGAGGGCTGGGCGCCTTCCTGGTGAACGTACACGCCCTGGCCGGTGCCGCGGGCATGGCCCGGGCGGCGGAGGCGGCGCGGGAGGGAGCGGTCGACGCGGGCCTCCCGCCCCCCGCGGTGCTCGCGGTGACGATCCTGACGAGCCACGGCCCCGGCGACCTGGGTGCGGTAGGCGTCGGCGGGACGCCCTCGGAGGCGGTCGCCCGCCTGGCGGCCCTGGCCCGGGAGAGCGGGCTCGACGGGGTGGTCGCCTCGCCGGAGGAGGCCGCTTCGATTCGGGCCGCGTGGCCGCGGGCCGTGATCGTGACCCCCGGCGTCCGTCCGGCCGGGGCGGCCCGGGGTGACCAGGTCCGGGTGGCCACGCCCGCCGGCGCGGTGGCCGCCGGGGCGGACTACCTGGTGGTGGGGCGGCCGATTCGGGAGGCCGCCGATCCCCGAGCGGCGGCGGAGGAGATCTCGCGGGAGCTGGCGGGGGTTGCCCCCGGAGGGTAGAGAGCGGCCGTGACGGAGTGGATCTACGGCCGGAGGACCGTGGCGGAGCATCTGGCGGCGGCCCCGCAGACCGCCCGGCGCCTGCTCGTAAGCCGCGAGGGCCGGCCGCCCGCGGAGGTGCTGGATGCCGCGGCCCGAGCCGGCGTCGCGGTGGAGCCGGTGGCGCGCGCCCGGCTGGACGAGCTCACCCGGCGCGGCAACCACCAGGGCGTGTGCCTCGAGGTGGGGGGGTGGCGGTACGTCCCCTTGGACGACCTCATCGTCCGGGCCCGGGACCCGGGGCGTCTGCCCGTCATCGTGGCCTTGGACTGCGTGCAGGACCCGCGAAACCTCGGGGCGGTGCTCCGCGTGGTGGACGGCGCCGGGGCGGCCGGCGTCATCATCCCCAAGGACCGCTCGGCCGGGCTGAGCGCGGCGGTGGCCCGCACGGCCTCCGGGGCCCTGGCCTCGGTGCCCGTGGCCCAGGTGGTCAACCTGGCCCGGTCCCTCGACGAACTCGAAGCCGAGGGGTTCGAGTCGCTGGCGGCCTCCGACGGGGGCCCCGAGGACGTCTACGCGGCCTCCGTCGGGTTTCCCTGCGTCGTGGTCCTGGGAGGCGAGCAGCGGGGCATCCGCCCCAACGTCCTGCGCCGGTGCGGCCGCGTCGTGGCGATCCCCATGGCCGGCCAGGTCTCCAGCCTGAACGTCGCCGTCGCGTCCGGGGTGTTGCTCTACGAGTTGCGCCGGAAGCACCGCGAACGGGCGGCGTAGGGTCACCGCGGCGTGGAGGGGGCGTGGGGGCGAGGCCCGTCGACCTCGCGGCGCTTCGTCTCCCGTCCCGATCTCCGCCAGGGGGGCACGCGACGATGACCGATTCCGACTCCGCCCGCTACTTCGTCTTCGACGTCGAGAGCGCTGCCGACGGCGCCCTCGTGTCCAAGCTGCGCTACCCCGGCGAGGACCTGGAGCCCACCGCGGCCGTGGCCCGCTTTCGCGCCGAACTCGTCGAGACCCGGGGCACGGACTTCATCCCCTACACCTACCAGGTGCCGGTCTCGGTGGCCGTGGCCAAGGTCTCGCGGGACTTCGCGCTCGCCGACCTCGTGGTGCTGGACGCCCCGCGCTTCCGGCCCCACGTGATCACCGACCTCGTCTGGCGGGGCTGGGAGGCCTACCGGCGTCCGACCCTGGTGACCTACAACGGGCGCACGTTCGACCTGCCGCTGCTCGAACTCGCGGCGTTCCGCTACGGCCTGGCGCTCCCGGGCTGGTTCGACGGCGCCGGCGGGCGCGCCTACCAGCAGCCCCGCAACCGCTACAACGCGGCGTGCCACCTCGACCTCATGGATCTCCTCACCAACTTCGGCGCTTCCCGCTTCTCGGGGGGCCTGAACCTCGCCGCGAACCTGCTCGGCAAGCCCGGCAAGATCGAGGTGGAGGGGCAGATGGTGCAGGAGTTGTACGAGGCGGGCCGCCTGGAGGAGA
>CAZGRT010000162.1:0-8768 GCA_964528225.1 uncultured Thermodesulfobacteriota bacterium
ACGAAAAATGGCTTGATGAAACGCAGGCAAAATCTAACTCAATGTCTCTTACAGATAAAGGAAAAGAAATTTATACTTTAAAGGGTTGCAATGCTTGCTCCCGGGTGCTGGCGATGATGACGGGCAGGGTCATGATCGCCAGGGTCAGCGACGCGGAGAGGATCGAGTAGCCGAAGCGGGCCGCGTACACGAACGCCCCGAGCCCGAACAAGGCGTGCACGATGCTCGGGACCCCGGCGAGGTTGATCACGGCGAGGTTGATCAGGCGGTTGAACCAGTTGTCCTTGGCGTACTCGTTCAGGTAGACCGCCGCCATCACGCCGATCGGCGCGGCCACGGCCAAGGAGATGACGACCAGGTAGATCGTGCCCACGAAGGCGGGCCAGATGCCCCCGGCCGTCATGCCCTTCCGGGGTATGTCCAGCAGGAACTCCAGGTCCAGGGACGGGGCCGCCTCGACGACGAGGTAGGCGACGATGGCGACGAGCGGCAGGATGGTGGCCACCGCCATCAGGCACAAGGCCGCCTTCACCCCCTTCTCCGTGCGCTCCTTGCGGCGCACGAGGGCGGTCTTGGTGAAGCGCAGGGCGTCAGCCGGGACGTCGGGCGCCGCCATGGCTCACTTCTTCCGGATTCCGCGGATCACCAGGTCCGCCGTCAGGTTGACCGCGAAGGTGATGGTGAAGAGCAGCACGCCGGTGAGGAAGAGAACGCGGTAGTGGTCCGAACCGGCCGGGGCCTCACCCAGCTCCGCCGCGATGTTGGCCGTGAGGGTCCGCACGGAGTCGAGGATGCCGTGGGGGATCTGCACCGCGTGGCCGGTAGCCATCAGCACCGCCATGGTCTCCCCGATCGCCCGCCCCACCCCGAGAAGGACGGCCGCGAGCAGCCCGTTCTTGGCGGCCGGCAGGAGGACCCGGTGGAGCAGCTGCCAGCGGGTGGCGCCCATGGCGAGACCCGCCTCCCGGTAGGAGTCCGGCACGGCCTTGAGCGCGTCCTCCCCGATGGAGACGATGATCGGCACGCTCATGAGCGCCAGGATGAGGGCGCCGTTGAGGATGTTCACCCCCACCGGAGCCCCGGCGTACTTCACGAGGAGCTTGCTCATGACGGTGAGGCCGATGAAGCCCCACACCACGCTGGGGATGGCCGCGAGGAGCTCGATGATGATCTTCAGCGACTCCCGGACCCGCTGCCCGCAGAACTCGGAGATGAAGATCGCCACCCCGAGCCCGAAGGGGACCGCGATGACCATGGCCAGGGCCGTGACGCTGAACGTACCCACGATCAGGGCGAACGCCCCGTAGCGCACGTTGGTGGCCGAGGTGGGGTACCACTCGACGCTCGTGAGGAACTGCCCGAGCTTGAACGACCCGCTGTAGAGGACCGGGGCGGCCTCGCGGAAGATGAAGAAGAAGATGGCCAGCACGAACAGGATGGCGCTCACCCCGCTCAGCCGGATGACCGTCTCGATCCCCTTCTCTCCCGCCACCGCCCAGAAGGCGCGGGCGGGGCGGGCCGAGGAACCGGGGCGTGCCATGCAATCCGCCTCCCGAAGTTCGTGAGGGCGACGGTCTCCGCTACTTCGCGCCGTCGGCCGCAGCGATGGGGACGTACCCGCTCTCCGCCACGATCCGCTGCCCCGTCTCCCCGAGGATCCAGTCGATGTAGGCCTTCACCGCGCCCTGGGGCTCCCCCACGGTGTAGAGGTGCAGCGAACGCGCGATGGGGTAGGACTTGTCGAGGGTGGCCGCCACGCTGGGAGCCACCGCCGGGGCCCCGGCCTCCCGGGCGACCCGCAGCATCTTGACCCCCGCGGTTGCGTAGCCCATGCCGCTGTACCCGATGGCCCCCGGGGTGTTGGCCACGAGCTCCACCACCTCCTTCGAGCCGTTCAGGTCGCGCGACCCCAGCTTGAAGTCCCGGTTGTGGAGCACGTGCTCCCGCAGGAACTCGTACGTTCCCGAGCTGGACTGGCGGCTGACCCGGATGATCTCGTCCTGGCCGCTGGGCAGGGTCACCCCGAGCTCGGACCACTTCGTGGTGGTCCCCCCCTCTTCGTAGATCTGCGAGATCTGCGCCAGGGTGATCTCCTCCATGGGGTTGTCCTTGTGGACGTAGATCGCGAGGGCGTCGTACCCGACGATGAACTCGCCGGGGGCCTTGCCCGTGTTCTGCTTCACCGCCTCGGCCTCCTGGGGCTTGATGTCCCGCGACGCGTTGGCGATGTCCACCGCTCCCCTCGTCAGGGCCGCCAGTCCGACGCCCGAGCCCCCTCCCGAGACCTCCACCTCGACGTCCGGCTGGGCTTCCCGGTACGCCTCGGCCCAGGCCTGGGCGAGGTTCACCATGGTGTCGGAACCCTTGTTCTGGATGATGGTCCTGGCGGCCTTCGGCTGGCCCTTGGCGTCGTCGCCCCCCTTGCTGCACGCGCCCAGGAGCGCGACGGCCGCCCCGAGCAGCACCGCCACGCCGGGCAGCCTGATCCGCACCAGAAATTCGTTCCGTCTCTTCGTCATCGCGAATTCACCTTTGTCCCGAGGATGGCTTCCACGAGGTCGCGGATGTGGCTGTCGATGAACTGGTAGGTCTCCTCGAACGCGGCCTGCACCGCCTCGCGGGGGCCGTCCTGGTCGGACGGGTCCCGGATGCTCCAGTCGAGGAAGACCACCTTTCGGGGCAACCGGGGGAACGCCCGCTGCACCTCCGGGTCGAGTCCCACGACCACCTGATAGTGGTCCAGGTGGGGCACCTGGAAGATCCCCTTGGGGGCCATGCGGGAGATGTCGAGCCGCTTCTCCGCCATGAAGGCGACGGCCTTCGGATCGAGCGGCTGGGGATCGAGCCCCGCGCTGCTGAAGATGAACTGGGGCTGCTGCAGGGAGTTGGCGATCACCTCGGCCATCTGGCTGCGGCACGCGTTGTGGCGGTCCACGAAGAGGACCCGGAACACCTCGCTCCCCTCGTGCTTGGCGTACTCGCCCGTGCACATGTAGAGGACCTCGAGGCAGATGTTGCGGGCACGGTCGGACACCCGCTCGAGACGCCGGGCGATGGTCGTCAGGGGGCGCAGGGACTCGAAGGGGATCTTGTCCTCCCGGTACAGCTCGACGATGTCGGTGTTGAGGCTCGACTTGAGGACGTCGACGGTCTCCTCCACCGCCATCGTCTCCCGCGCCGACTCGGCGTCCTGGCGCACGAAGGCCTGGATCGCGTCGTGGAGCATGGTGATCGACAGGTCGGCGATCTCGACGAAGCGCTCCTTCTGGACCTCCGGGGGCAGCGCCCCCAGCTTGAGCGCCTGGCGGGCTATGTTCTCCGCGTAGTCCCCCACCTGCTCCAGTTCCTGGTTGATCTTGATCGCGCTGTACGCCAGGCGCAGCGGGCCCGCCACGGGCTGCTGCCGCACGAGGAACTCCAGACACAGGCGGTCGAGCTCCTTCTCCTTCTCGTCGATCAGGTCGTCCCGGAGGATCACCCCGTAGGCGAGCTGGCGGTTGTTCTCCACGAGGGCCGCCACGCAGTCGCGCAGGGCCTTCTCCGCCATGCCGCACATCTCCGCGACCTTGGATCGGAGACGGTCGAGATCGCGCTGCAGGGACTTTTCGAGGTGGCTGGTAGGCACGGTCTTCGCTCCGCTGTCTCTGCTGGGCGTCCAGGGTGCAGCCGGGGGACCGGAGAACCATCGGTGGGTGGATGTCGGATCCGGCACGCCTTGTATCACGCAAGGGAGCCCACGGGCAACCGCGGCAAGGCGAAGGGGGCGCCGAACGACGACGGACTCACTGTCCCCTTGCCACCCGGCCCCTCGCGGGGGGACCCTCGGGCGACCCTCGTTTCTCTCCGGAGCCAAGGGGATGGACCGACGCCGCAGCGACCAACCGCCCCTCACGCCGGAACTCCTCGTCGCCGCCTACTGTCGCGGGCTGTTCCCCATGGCCGACGAGGCGGGACGCATCTCGTGGTACGACCCCGACCCGAGGGGCGTGCTCCCGCTGGACGGCTTCCGCGTACCGCAGCGGCTGGCGAGAACCGTGCGCCAGGGCCTCTTCGAGGTGCGGGTGGACACCGCGTTCCGCCAGGTGATGGAAGCCTGCGCCGCTCCGGCGCCCGGCCGGGAGCGCACCTGGATCTCCGCCCCGCTGGTGGACGCCTACGAGGCGCTCAGCCGGATCGGCCTCGCCCACAGCGTGGAAACGTGGATCCAGGACGAACTCGTCGGGGGGGTCTACGGCGTGTCGCTGCGGGGCCTCTTCGCGGGCGAGAGCATGTTCAGCCGCCGAACCGACGCGAGCAAGGTCGCCCTCGTGCAATTGGTGGAGCGACTCCGCCGGGGCGGCTTCGTGCTCCTCGACACCCAGTTCGTCACCCCGCACCTCGCCCGATTCGGCGCCGTGGAGATCCGCCGGCGGGAGTATCGCCGTCGGCTGGCGGCCGCCTTGGAGGTACCGGCGCGGTTCTGAGGAGGTGGCGGAGACGGACCGGGGGTGGGAGGGACGAGAACGGGGGCCGCCGTTGCGACCCCCGTTCATCTGTGCGAAGGGACCGGGCTCCCCGGCCGGGGTTCCCGCCGGCTACTGCACCGACCCGCTCGAAGCCTCCGACAGCCTGGCCTGCTCCGTGCGGTCCACCCCGAAACGGGCCGTGAGGGTCGAGGCCAGAGCCTCGAACTCGGGCATGTTCTCCCGGGACACCGGGTCCGCGGCGGCCTGCTTCACGCCGTAGGGGTTCACCGGGCTCCCGTTCCTGTACATCCGGAAGCACAGGTGCGGTCCCGTGGCCAGACCGGTGCTGCCCACGTACCCGATGATCTCCCCCTGGGTGACCTTGGATCCGCGGCGCGCGGCCTTGGCGAAGCGGCTCATGTGCAGGTACAGCGTCTCGTAGGTGCTGTTGTGCCGGACGCGCACGTAGTTGCCGTTGCCGCTCGTGTAGCCCCGCTCCACCACCGTCCCGTCGCCCACCGCCTTGATCGGCGTGCCGGCCGGGGCCGCGTAGTCGATGGCCGGGTGCGACTTCCACGTCTTCGTGATCGGGTGGAAGCGGCGCTTGCTGTACCCGGAGGAGATCCTCGAGAAAGCCAGCGGCGCCCGGAGAAAGGCCTTGCGCAGGCTGTTCCCGCCCCGGTCGTAGTACGACGGCGGCCGGTCGCCGTCCTGGTACAGGACGGCGTCGTACACTTCACCCTGGTTCACGAACTGCGCGGCCAGGATGCGCCCGTAGCCCGCCGGCTGGTCGTCTCGGAAGCGCCGCTCCACCAGGGCCTGGAACGAGTCGCCCTCGCGGATGTCCAGGATGAAGTCGATGTCCCAGGCGAAGATGTCGGAGAGCCGGATCGCGAGTTCGGGGCTCTCTCCCAGTTCCCCCACCGCCTCGAACAGGCTCGACCGGATCTCTCCCTGCACCACGGCGGTCTCCACCGTGTATTCGATGGGTTCCCTGGCGACGCGGAATTCCCGGCCCTCCCGCTGGATGACCAGGCGCTCCTCCGAATCGATCTCGTAGACGAAGCTCTCGAAGCGGCCATCCACGGTGCACAGCTCGTAGGGCTGCCCCGCGCAGAGCCGGGTCAGGGGGAAGACCGGCTTGCTCTGGGCGGCCAGGTCGTGGATCTGTTGGGGGGAGAGCAGGTCCCGGAACAGGGCGCTCGCCGTGTCGCCCTTCCGCACGGTCTCGCGGCGGACCTCCCGCTGCGGAGGCGGGGGTTCGGGAGGGGACGGGACCGCCGCCGGGACCTCGGACGCCGCCTCCGCCACGGCTTCCCCGGCCGCGTCCCAGGGTGCCGGCACGAACCGGGAACCGACCAACCCGAGGGCCAGACCCAACACCCCGATCAGCGCGAGCCGAACGCCCTCCCGCACGCGACCGGGGTTCTTCGAACTCGTTTCCATGGAACCTCCCGTTCGTCGAGCCGCAGCCTGCGCCAAACCCTCCCGGTCTCCGCCGGCTGCGCTGGAGTTCTCGCCGGAGCCCCTCCTCGGCGCCGGAAGCCTCCCGACCCTACGTATCGGCCTCTCCGCCCGCGACTTTCGGAACGGGACCGAGATTTCTCGCCGCCGGCACCGGTTCCGTGGCCTCCGGGAGCGAGAGCGGGCGGAAAACGATCAGGTCTCTTCTAGCAGCGCGCGGGCTCGGGGTCAAGCGGTGCCGCCTGTGGCAGGGCGCCCGCCCTCCTCCGGGCCGCAACGTCCCGGGGCTCAAGGAGCCCTTCGCCGGAGCCGATGTTCAGGCATCGGTTCGGAGGCGGTCGAACCCGCCACAGCGCGATCAACGGAGGTGCCCCATGAGAAGGACGAACCAATCGGTGGCCGCGGGTCTCGTCGCCCTCGCCCTGTCACTACTCACCGGCTGCGGAGGCGGCGGGGGTGACGGCGGGGCCGGCAGCGACCTCGTCAGCTACACGGGCCTGACCAGCAAGGCGGTCGTCGACGACGCCAACGCGGTCGACCTTACCGACGCCACGGCGGCCGGCCCCCAGATGGGCTTCGGGCTGCAGGAGATCGGGGGGCTGCGAACGGGGGCGAGGCGGGAATCCGCCGGCCGGCTCGCCACGAGGGCCGCCCTCGCCGTGGTGGAGGGAGCGCGAAGCGCCGCGCTGCAGGTACCCATCGACGAACCCGGGCTGTGCGGCGACGGCCGCGTGACCGGCACGGCCAACTTCTCGGAGACCAACTTCTTCAACTTCGACGCGACCTTGAGGTTCGAAAGATACTCCGACTGCGAGACGACGATCGACGGTACGATCTCCATCGTCTCCCGCGTCCAGCCCGACGACACCATCGTCGTCGAAGAAGCCTTCAGCGGCCTCACCGTGGAGGACGGCCTGGAGCGCATCCGAATCGGAGGCCGTCTCCGGGCCGTGGGGACGATGGACGGAAGCTCGGAAGCCATGACCCTCGACTTCGCGGCGGAGGACCTCAACGCCAGCCAGCAGGTCTGGTTCGACGGCTTCACCCTCGCCCTCGACCACGGCGTCGACGCGGACCAGGCCAGCGTAAGCGGCCGCGTGTACCACTCGGACCACGGCTACGTGGATCTCGCGACGGACCCTGCGTCCGCCCTGGCTGCGCCGTTCACCTTCGCCACGTCGGCGCCGGCGGCGCTCACCATCCTGCCGGGAGACGACAACCCGTCCTCCGGGGGCGTGCTCATGGTGGGCGACAAGGGCACCGCCGCGCTCCTGCACCCCCTCAACGGCCTGGAATACGAGATCCTCGTGAACACCGACGGGGACTCCGTCCTGGGCAGCGCCGGGGACACCGTTCTCGGGCCGTTCGGCTGGGAATAGGCCGGTCGACTGCGGCGGAACGGGTGCGAACGCGTTGACTTCGGGTCCGCCGGCGTGGTACCCAATCAGCCGGGAGACGATTCCATGAAGCTCTTGTCCGGCTCGTCGGGTCACGAAATTCGAGCTACCCGGGCGGCGGCTGCGGCCGCGGCCAGGTTGTGCGTTGCCCGTCGCCTCGGGACCGGGGACTAGAGCCAGACCCTGAAACTGACGATCCAAGAGGCCACGGGCGGCGCGCCCGTGGCCTCTTCGCTTTTCCGACGCCGGATCCCGGCGCCGCGGATCCGGGAGAGAGAACATGCGGAACAACATCGTGCACATCGGGGCCGGCGAACTCACCTACGAGATCCGGGCCATCGTGGAGATCGCCGACAAGCTCAGGAAGCTGGGGCTCCAGACCAACATGGAGAACATCGGCGACCCCGTGGCCAAGGGCGAGAAGATCCCCGTCTGGATGAAGGAGATCGTCGCCGACCTCGCCATGCAGGACTGCTCCTACGCGTACTGTCCCACGAAGGGGCTCCTGGAAACGCGCCAGTTCCTGGTCGAACGGACCAACGCGCGAGGCGGAATCCAGATCACACCCGACGACATCATCTTCTTCAACGGGCTGGGGGACGCGATCCAGAAGGTGTACGGGCTGCTCCGGCGCGAGGCGCGCGTCATCGGCCCATCGCCCACCTACTCGACCCACTCGTCCGGAGAGGCCGCCCACGCCGGCCAGCACCCGGTGTCGTACCTGCTCGACCCGGGGAACAACTGGTACCCGAACCTGGAGGACCTGCGGCTCTCGGTGAAGTACAACCCCTCCATATCCGGCATCCTCATCATCAATCCGGACAACCCTACGGGCGCGGTGTATCCCGAGGAGGTGCTGCGGGAGATGATCTCGATCGCCCGGGAATACGACCTGTTCGTGATCGCCGACGAGATCTACTGCAACCTCGCGTACAACGGGCAGAAGACCCGCCCGATCTCCGATCTGATCGGGGACGTGCCAGCCATCTCCATGAAGGGCATAAGCAAGGAGATCCCCTGGCCGGGGGCCCGGTGCGGGTGGATCGAGGTGTACAACGCAGACAAGGACCCGGTGTTCCGGCGCTACGTCCAGAGCATCGTCGACTCGAAGATGGTGGAGGTCTGCTCCACGACCCTCCCCCAGAAGGCCATCCCCCTCATCCTCAGCCATCCCGAGTACCCCCGTTACCTCGAGGAGCGCAAGGCGCGCTACGAGGCCTGCTCGAACGAGGCCTACGAACTGCTGCACCGGGTGCCCGGGCTCAAGGTGAACCGGACCAACGGCGCCTTCTACATGGCCGTGGCCTTCGAGGAGGGGGTGCTCAACGACCGGCAGACCCTCCCCATTGAGAATCCGGGAGTGAGGGAACTCGTGGAGAGGCTGGTGCGGGGCCCGGACGTGGCGGTGGACAAGCGCTTCGTGTACTACCTGCTGGCGTCTTCCGGGGTGTGCGTGGTCCCC
>CAZGRT010000163.1:0-1957 GCA_964528225.1 uncultured Thermodesulfobacteriota bacterium
CGTCATCGACGTCGACACCTTGTCCAGCGGGATGCCGTCGAAGAGGATCTCGGCGTCCCGCAGCGTGTCGATGGCCACTCCCACCTTGCCGACCTCGCCCTCCGCCAGTTCGTGGTCGGAGTCGTACCCGATCTGGGTCGGCAGGTCGAAGGCGACCGAGAGCCCGGTCTGCCCCTGCTTGAGGAGGTACTTGTACCGCTCGTTGGTCTGCTCGGCCGTGCCGAAGCCGGCGTACTGGCGCATGGTCCAGAACCGGCCCCGGTACATGGTGGGCTGGACCCCCCGCGTGAAGGGATAGCCGCCCGGGAGCCCGACGTTCTCGAGGTAGGCCGCCTCGTCCACGTCCGCAGGCGTGAAGACCCGCTTCACCTCGATCCCGGCGGTCGTCTCAAACCTCGCCCGCCTCTCCGGGAACTTGGACAGAGTCTTGGCTACGACCTTGTCCTCCCACTCCTGGACCTTCTGGCGAATGGATTCGCGGCTCATTGCTTCCTCCCTTGACTTGGACGAAACCGTTGCCGGCAGGTCAACCGCCGATCAGGGACCACAGGATGCCGGCGGCGATGGCCGAACCGATCACCCCCGCCACGTTGGGACCCATCGCGTGCATGAGCAGGAAGTTCGTCGGGTCCTCTTTCGCGCCGACCATCTGGGCGACCCGGGCGGAGTCGGGAACGGCCGAGACCCCGGCTCCTCCGATGAGCGGGTTGATCTTGTTCTTCGTGAAGAGGTTCATCACCTTCGCAAAGAGCACCCCGGCTGCGGTCGCGATGATGAAACTGAACGCGCCGAGCCCGAAGATCTTGAGCGACGAGGTCTTGAGAAACGTCTCGGCCGAGGCGCTCGCCCCGACGCTCACCCCCACCAGGATCGTGACCGTGTCGATGAAGGCCGACTTGGCCGTGTTGGAGAGCCGGTCGGTGACGCCCGACTCCTTCAGCAGATTGCCGAGGAAGAGCATTCCCAGGAGGAGCACCGCGCCCGGCGCGATCAGGCTGCAGATGAGGAACGACGCGATCGGGAAGAGGATGCGCTCGAGCTTGGAGGCGCTCCGCGCCGGCGGCATCTTGATGCGGCGCTCCGCCTTCGTGGTCAGGGCGTACATCACCGGCGGCTGGAGCACCGGCACGAGGGCGATGTACGAGTACCCGGCGATGGCCACGGGCGCGATCAGGTGGGGCGCGAGGCGCGACGTCAGGAAGATGCTCGTGGGCCCGTCGGCTCCGCCGATGATCCCGATGGAGGCGGCCTCCTGGGGCGTGAACCCCAGCCACAGGGCCCCGGCCAGGCTCACGAAGATCCCGCACTGGGCCGCGGCGCCCAAGAGGACGAGGCGCGGGTTGGCCAGGAGCGAGGAGAAATCGGTGAGCGCTCCCACCCCGAGGAAGATCAGGGGCGGGTAGAACCCCTTGATGATCCCCATGTAGATGTAGTCCATCACGTTGGACGGGCCCGCGGTTCCCGCCATGAAGGCCGGGCTGATCAACTCGAAGCCCGGCGGCATCGGGATGTTCGCGAGCAGGATCCCGAACCCGATGGGGATCAGCAGCAGCGGCTCGTAGTGCTTCCGGATCGCCAGGTAGATGAACACGCAGGCGATCGTGATCATGAGCCCGTGGCCCCAGCCGAAGTTGGCGAAGCCCGTGCTCAGGAGGTACTTGTGGAAGAAGGCGCCGAGGTCCATTCTCAGGCCCCGATCACCACCAGGACTTCGCCCACGCCCACGTCCTGCCCCTTCGCGACCTTGACCTCCACCACCTTGCCCGCCACGTGGGCCTTGATCTCGTTCTCCATCTTCATGGCTTCCATCACGACCAGGGTGTCACCCACCTCCACGGCGTCGCCGGGCTTCACCGGCACCCCGAGGATGTGGCCGGGCATCGGTGCGGTGATCACCTCTCCACCCTCGGGTGCCGCGGCGGGGGGAGGCGCCGCCCGCGGGGCGGCGGCCGCAGGC
>CAZGRT010000164.1:0-1962 GCA_964528225.1 uncultured Thermodesulfobacteriota bacterium
CGGGCCGTCGCGGGCACCGACGCGTGGTCGAGGGTCTGCTGGCGGAAGTGGTCGATGATGCCCGGGATGTCGAGCCCCTGGGGGCAGCGGGTGTTGCAGGTCTGGCACGAGGCGCAGAGCCACACGGTCCGGCTCTCGGCGACGGAGGCATCGCCCTCCTGGATCGCCCTCATCACCTCGCTGGGGAGCCGGTCGAAGTGCTCCGCCATGGGGCACCCGGCCGAGCACCGGAGGCACTGGTAGCACAGGTAGGGGTTCTGGTGGGTGCTCCGTTCGACGGATTCGGCCAGCGCCGTGTTCCTCTTCGCGCTCATGGAGAACCTCGCGGTTGGCTCGCGGTTGTCCGCGCCGGGCTGTCGGGTCTTCTGCCGCCGGGCCGGCTCCGGGATCGCGACACTAGGCCCCCGGCTTGGCCGCTGCCGCCGGAATCGGTTGCGGCCGGGGGAGGAGCCCAGCGCCCTCCACGATGGGCCGCACCGCCTCCTCCCACTCGATCGCCATCACGTGCACCCCGGCGACACCGGGGATCTCGCGCACCTCCTGGATCTGCTCGATGCACAGCTTCACCCCCTCGGCCCGCCAGGCCTTGGACTTCTCGGCCTTGTCGTCGATGCCCTGGCCCGCCTGGGTGAGGCGCTGGATGATCTCATCGGGCATGTCGATGCCGGGCACGTTGGCGGCCATGTACTTGGCCATGCCCGGCCCCTTGAGCGGGCTCAACCCGGCCATCACGTACACCTTGTCGAGCAGGCCCAGGTCGCCCAGCCGGGCCATGAACTCCTTGAACCGGGGCATGTTGTAGATGCACTGGGTCTGGAGGAAGCGCGCTCCGGCCCGTACCTTCTTGGCCACCCGGAAGGGGCGGTACTGGATGGGATCGGCGAAGGGGCTCTCCACCGCGCCCAGGAAGAAGCGGGGCGGCTCCCCCTCCAGTTCTTCCCCGTTGGCGAACACGCCCCGGTCGCGCATGTCGGCCAGCATCTTGACCAGCTGGATGGAGTCCACGTCCCAGACGTTCTTCGCCGTGGGGTGGTTGCCGAAGGTCTGGTGGTCGCCCGTGAGGCACAGCAGGTTCCGCAGCCCCAGCCCCCACGCCCCCAGGAGGTCGGCCTGGATGGCGAGCCGGTTCCGGTCGCGGCAGGTCATCTGCACCACCGGCTCCACGCCCTCTTCGTGGGCCAGGAGCCCGGCCGCGATCGACGACATCCGGACCACCGCGGTCTGGTTGTCGGTGATGTTGGCGGCGTCCACCGCGCCGCGCAGCAGCCGCGCCTTCTTCCGGATCACCTCGGGTTCGGCGCCCTTCGGCGGGCCGAGCTCGCCGGTGACCGCGAACCCACCCGACTCGAAGACCTTCTGCAGGTTGCTCTGCACGCTGGCTTCGCTCATCGCATCGTCTCCCGTCGCCGAAGATCTCACGTCCCGGTCTGGGCCTCGTCCTTCAGCCCCAGGGTCTCGCGGTCGCGCTCCCGCACCAGGTCCTCGCGCACGATGCGGCCCGGGCCGCCGTCGCGCGCCGCCCGCCAGTTCTTCGGGGCGTGGACCTCCTCGAGCCGCCCCAGGTGGCCGAGCTTCTCCATGCGCTCCACGATCAGCCGCCACGCGCACGGGATGTTCGGGTCCACCTCGCAGTTGCCCTTGTTGGTGCCGCCGCAGGGGCCGTTGAGCAGGCCCTTGGAGCACCGGGCCACGGGGCAGATGCCGTCGGTGTACTCGAGCACGCAGTCGCCGCACCCCGCGCACCTCTCCTCCCACACGCCGTGGGTGGTCGGCAGACCGTAGAACCGGGTGTTGAGCCCGGGCACCATGGTGGCCTCGGGGAAGCGCTCCACGATGGCCTGCGCGCCGATCCCGCACGCCAGGGAGACCACGGCCCCGGCGCCGCGTATGGCCTCCTCCGCCGTGTCCAGGTACTCCCACTCGCACTGGCGCTGCACCGTGACGTGGGAGACCTCCTTCGGG
>CAZGRT010000165.1:0-3089 GCA_964528225.1 uncultured Thermodesulfobacteriota bacterium
TCGTTGACGGCCTGGGGGTTGGCCTTCCCCTTGGTGGCCCGCATCACCTGGCCCACGAAGAACCCCATGAGCTTGGTCTTCCCGGCCCGGTACGCCTCGACCTCCTTCGGGTTCGCCGCGAGCACCTCGTCCACCGCCGCCTCGATGGCCGAGGTGTCGGTGATCTGGCGGAGACCCTTCTCCTCCACGACCTCCTCGGCCGTCCGCCCCGTGGACCACATCGCCTCGAAGACCTCCTTGGCGATGTTGGAGGAGATGGTGCCGCCGCGCACCAGGTCGAGCATCCCCGCCAGGTGCCGCGGGGTCACGGGCGCCTCGGCGACCGGCGGGGCCCCCTCCCGGTTGAGCTCCCGGAGCAGGTGCCCCATCATCCAGTTGGACACCGCCTTCGGGTCGTCGTGGAGGCGGACCGTCTCCTCGAAGTAGTCCGCGAGGTCCCGCGACTGGCAGAGGAGGTCGGCGTCGTAGGCGGGCAACCCGTGCTGCTCCTGGAAGCGCCGACGCTTCTCGTCGGGCAGTTCGGGCAGATCCCGCTGGACCGCGTCGAGCCAGGCCGTGTCGATCACCACGGGGAGCAGGTCCGGGTCCGGGAAGTACCGGTAGTCGTGGGCCTCCTCCTTGGACCGCATGGAGAGGGTCACCCCGCGCTCGCTGTCGAACAGCCTCGTCTCCTGGACGACCTGGCCCCCCTCCTCCAGCAGGTCGATCTGGCGCTGCCGCTCGTACACCATCGCCTGCTCGAGAAAGCGGAAGGAGTTCAGGTTCTTGATCTCGGTGCGGGTGCCGAAGGGCTGGCTCCCTCGGGGCCGCACCGAGATGTTCGCGTCCACCCGGAGGCTGCCCTCGTTCATGTTGCCGTCGCACACGCCGAGGTAGACCAGGATCTCCCGGAGCTTGCGTACGTACTGGGAGGCCTCCTTCACCGAGCGGATGTCGGGCTCGCTGACGATCTCGATGAGGGGAACGCACGCCCGGTTGAGGTCCACGAGGCTGTAGTCGGCCCCGGGGGTCTCGGGGTGGAGGAGCTTCCCGGCGTCCTCCTCCATGTGGATGCGCGTGATCCCGATCCGCTTCGGCCGGCCCGCGTCGTCCTCCACGTCCAGGTGCCCGCCCACGAGGATGGGCAGCTCGTACTGGCTGATCTGGTAGCCCTTGGGGAGGTCCGGGTAGAAGTAGTTCTTCCGGGCGAACCGGCTCGTCGGCGCCACCGTGCAGTTGGTGGCCAGGGCCACCCGCAGGGTGTGCTCCACCACCCTGCGGTTGAGCACCGGCAGGGCGCCCGGCAGGCCGAGGCACACCGGGCACACCTGGGTGTTGGGCTCGGCGCCGAAGGCCGTGGAGCAGCCGCAGAAGATCTTCGTGCTCGTCAGGAGCTGCGCGTGGACCTCCAGGCCCACGACCATTTCCCAGTCCATCGCGGACTCCTATCCGGAACGGCGGCGGTGCGCCGGGGTCGCTCGGGTGCCCGTCGGTTGCCGGAGCCGAAGGGTCATGGCCGGTTCAGCCCAGTTCCGGGGCCCGGTTCGGGAGCCCGGCGGCCTGCTCGTAGGCGTAGGCGGCCTGGAGAAGCGTCGGCTCGGCGAACGGCGCGGCCAGGAGCTGCAGGCCGATGGGGAGACCCTGGCCGGTGAACCCGCACGGCAGGGAGATCCCGGGCAGCCCCGCCAGGTTGCACGGGATGGTGAAGATGTCCGACAGGTACATCTGCAGGGGGTCGTCGGCCTTCTCTCCGATGCGGAACGCGGGGGTCGGCGCCGTGGGGCACGCGATCACGTCCACCTCGCCGAAGGCCTCCCGGAAGTCCCGGGCGATGAGGGTGCGGACCTTCTGGGCCCGTCGGTAGTAGGCGTCGTAGTACCCGGCCGAGAGGGCGTAGGTGCCGAGCATGATCCGGCGCTTCACCTCGTCGCCGAACCCCTTCGCCCGCGACGCCCGGTACATGTCGGCCAGGTCCCCGCCGCCGGCCCGCAGGCCGTACTTCACGCCGTCGTAGCGGGCCAGGTTCGAGCTCGCCTCGGCCGTGGCGATGAGGTAGTAGACCGCCACCGCGTACTCGGTGTGGGGCAGGCTCACCTCCCGCACCTCGGCCCCGAGGTCCGCGAGGCGCGCGACGGCGCCGCGCACGGCCGCCTCCACCTCCGGGTCGAGGCCCTCCACGAAGTACTCCTTCGGCACGCCCACCCGCAGCCCCTTCACCTCCGGTCGCAGGGAGGCGGCGTAGGCCGGCACCGGGCGATCCACGCTGGTGGAGTCCCGCGGGTCGTGGCCCGCCACGGCCTCCAGAAGCAGGGCGGCGTCGGTGACGTCCCGGGCGAAGGGCCCGATCTGGTCGAGGCTCGACGCGAAGGCGATCAGCCCGTACCGGCTCACCCGCCCGTAGGTGGGCTTGAGCCCCACCACGCCGCAGCACGCGGCGGGCTGGCGGATCGAGCCGCCCGTGTCGGAACCCAGGGTGGCCACGGCCATCCGCGCGGCCACCGCCGCGGCGCTGCCGCCGCTCGACCCCCCGGGGACCCGGTCGAGGGCCCAGGGGTTGCGCACCGGCCCGAAGGCCGAGTTCTCGTTGGACGAGCCCATGGCGAACTCGTCCATGTTGAGCTTTCCCAGGAACACGGCCCCGGCCGCCTCCAGGCGCGACACCGCGGTCGCGCTGTAGGGCGGGTGGAAGTTCTCCAGGATGCGGGAGGCGCAGGTCGTCCGGACGCCCCGGGTGCAGAGGAGGTCCTTCAGGGCCATCGGGATCCCGGTGAGGGGGCCCGCCTCCCCGCGTCCGATCCGGCCGTCGGCCGCATCGGCCATTTCCAGCGCCAGGCCGAAGGTGGGCGTGAGGAACGCGCCGACCTTCGGGTCGACCGCCTCGATCCGCGCGATGTAGGCGCGGGTGAGCTCGGCGCTGCTCACCTCGCGGCGGTCGAGGAGCCCTCGGAGTTCGTGAGCGGTCTTGGAGACGAGTTCCATGGTCCCTCCCGGCGATCGGTTCGGCCCGCCGTGACGGCCGCGCGGCTCAGGCGTCGATCACCTTGGGCACCCGGAAGCAGCCGTCCTCCACCGCCGGTGCGTTGGACAGGGCCGCCTCCCGGGGGAGCGAC
>CAZGRT010000166.1:0-14614 GCA_964528225.1 uncultured Thermodesulfobacteriota bacterium
CTGCCAGGTGAACCTCATCTTCTTCTCCTGCAGCATCTCCTCGCCCCGGTAGCCGTGAGCGGACAGGTCTCCCGCGATGCGCGACATCACCTCTGCCGCCTGCGCCTCGTCGCGTCCCGGGAACAGGATCCCGAAGGTGGAACCGAAGCAGCGGCCCAACACCATGTCGCGCTCGCAATGGCCCTTGATCGTCCCGACGATCCGCACGAGCACCTTGTCGCCGCGATTGTGTCCGTTGCGCCGGTTGAACTCGGCCAGGTTGTTGACGCTGAGCGCCGCCACGCACAGGGGGCGGCCCTGCGCCCGGAGCTGGGCGAGGGCCCGATGTGCGAGCTTCAGGAAGTACGGGTGGTTGTAGGCCTTCGTCAGGTAGTCGGTGACCTCCATGTCGGCGGCGTGTTCCTTCAGCCTCTCGTACATGTTGGCGTTCTTGATGGCCACGGCCGCCTGGGTGACGAACAGGCCGAGCAGTTCGATCTCCTGCGCCTTGATGGGTCTCTTGCTCAGTTGGTTGTCCGCCGTGACGACTCCGACGATCTCGTCCTCCACGATCAGCGGCAGCGCCACGAACTCACGGCTCCGCAGGGCCCGGATCTCCGAGTAGGGGGGGCCGAGCCTGAGGTGCTCGGGGACGAAGCCCTGCGTGATCTTGAAGGTCTCCCCGTTCGAGAAGGCCCTTCCCACCGCGCCTCCGGACTCCCCGACGGGAACCGTGATGCGCTCGGGGGGTTCGTCCTCGTTGCCCACGGCCCCCCGGCACTCCAGCATCTTCCCCGCCCGGTCGGGCATGAAGACGAAGAGGCGGTCGACTCCCACGACGTCGCGTGCCGACTCGAGGATGTCGTGCATGCGCTGCCCGAGTTCCAGCGGCTTCTGCATCCCGACGGATAGTTCGTAGAGCTTCCGCAGGCTGTTGTTCGCCGCCGCGATCTGCTGGGAGAGCTCGATCCGCTGCCGGTAGTACGGCTTGATGAGGAGCGAGCTGAACAGGGCCGTGCTCAGGACGATGCACAGCGCCAGCACGCCGCAGCTGAGCAGGATGAACTTCCTGATGCGCTTGCCCGGCGACGAGGGGGAGTCCAGGGGTTCGTCGACGCCCACCACCCACCCCTTGTCGGGCAGGGACCGGAAGGCGACCACCCGGGTCTCCCCCGCGACGTCCACGAGGCCCACGCCCGCCTCGTACTGGCCCAGCACCTGCTTCAGGGGGATCCGCGCTCCCACGGCCTTCTCGCCGATGCTGGCGATCGGCTGCCGGACGGAGGTGAGCTCGATCGGCCGGTCCCCGAAGTCCTGGGCCGCGGCGACGGTGTCCCTGGGGTCGGGCGTCGTGAGGATCGAGCCGTCCACGTTCATCACCCACACGGAGCCGGAGGCCTCGAGCTTCGCCGCCAGCAGGGCGTCCCTCATGCGCAGGCTGTCGATGCTGCACTCGGCGCAGAGGTCGACGACCGTGCGCGCCATCGCCGTCACCGTCTCGAGAAGGCGGTCCTTGATCTCGTCCTCGCTCTGCTTGATGAGGAAGGTGCCGACTCCCGTCGCGGCGACCGCGGCGATCGCGATGGACATCGTGATCAGCTTGAATCCGAGCCCTGTACGTCCTTCGTTCATCGTCTCCCGGTCCGTTCCTGGTGTCGCGGTCCCCGTGCCCCAAGCATCCCGACTGCCCGGCGAGCGCCCTCGCGGTTCCCGGGGGGGGCGCCGGATCCGGGTCGCCACCGCAGCCGTCGTGACATGACACCGCGAATGGCGCCAAAGTCAAGGGCGGCAGCGGGAACATCCCGGCGAAAGACCGTGCCGACAAGGGGATGGAGCACGCGTCTTCCTCGGGAAGGACGCCGATTCCGGTGGCCGGGTCGAGCCTTCACCGGCCCAGGAACCGGCGCGCGATCTCCCGGGCGATCAGGGGCGCGTTGCCGCCGGCGCGGTTGTTGACGATGACGCTGATCCGCTCCCCCCGGTCCACGGCCGCCTCCATGAGGGCGACGGTGTCGCGCACCATCCCGGGGTCGAGCATCCCCTCCCCGAGCCGGTCGAAGGGGTGGGCCGCCGCGTAGGCGTCCTCGTAGCGCACCCCCCGCGGGGTCATGAGGCGCACGACGCAGTCGCCCCCCCGGTTCCGGAAGCGCCTCCCGCCGGCCTCGAACTGGGCGTGCAGCGGCGGGAGCCACGTCCAGTGGGAGAGCACCTGGCCCACGCCGTGGCGGCCGAGGACCTCGAGGACCGGTTCGGCCAGGTACGCCTCGGTGCGGAGCTCGGCGTGGTAGCGGCCGTCGGGGGGCACGGCGGAGAAGAAGCGGTCGAGCGCCTCCGCCATCCGCTCGGGGGGCGTCCGCTCCTCCTTGCGCTGGTACTCCTGCTCGAAGACGATCCCGGCCAGCGCGGGGCCGAGGATCTCGCCCGCCGGCCGGAGGAATGCGTCGGTGAACAGGGCCGGGTCGAGGTAGCCGGGGTTCGGGACGAAGGCGCCGCCCCGCCGGATCTTCTGGGCGAAGACGACCTGGGGCGCCTTCAGGATCAGGCGGGCGTCGGTCGGGATGTGGCGGCGGTAGGCCGCGAGGGCGTGGAAGTTGGGGGTGGGGCGCCCGTCGGCGTCCAGGAGCGGGCGGTAGAACGTGTAGTCGAGCTCGAGCACGGGGAAGTGCTCGAAGTACTCCTCCACGCACTCCACCGGGAGCACCTCCTCGGTGAACTTCCGCTTGCCGAGCACCTTCGGGCGGCGGCTCGCCCGGTGGCCGAAGCGCTCGCGGGAGTAGATCTGGCCCAGCCACCCGGCGTACCGGTCGCTGGCCGTGCCCAGGTGCACCAGGGGGTGGAGGTTCCGGAAGCGGAAGGCCTCCGGGTCGGCGGATGGGGCGTCCGCCACGGTCACGGGGCCGGGGCTCCCGGGGGGCCGAGCCCCGGATGCCACACGGGGCGGGACCCCCGGGAGCGCTCCAGGTCGGCTGCGACCTCCAGGGCGCGCAGCGAGACGGCGATGCAGCGGCCCTCGGCCTCGTCCTTCCGGGCGTCGTCGACGAAGGTTCCGCGGGGCCGGCAGGCGTAGACGGCGCAGACGGATCCCGCCCGGAAGCCCTTGAGCGACGCGAGGGTGAGGAGGCAGGAGGTCTCCATCTCCAGGTTGAGGACGCCCTGGCGGGCGAGGTCCTCCACGACGGCGGGGTTGCGGGCCGGGAAGCCCGGGGCCTCGCGGCCCTGGGCCCCGTAGAAGCCCGGCGCCGTGGCGGTGATGCCCAGGTGGTGCCGGGCACCCTCCTCGTCGGCCGCCTGCGCCAGCGCCAGGATCACCTCGGGGTGGGCCGCGGCCGGGTACCCCTCGCCGACGAACTGGAGGGAGGTGTTCTCGAGCCGGTACGCGGCGGCGGAGATGACCAGGTCGCCCAGCTCGACCCCCGGGGCGATCCCGCCGCAGGACCCGCAGCGGATCATCGTGGGCCGAGGGACGACCTGGCAGAGCTCCACCACGGCGATCTCGGTGTTGTCCGGGCCCATCCCCGTGGCCACGACCGAAAGCCGCCGGCCGCGGCGCACCCCGGTGTAGGTGACGTACTCGCGGTTTCGGCGCTCGAGCTCCACGGCGTCGAAGAGCCGGGCCACCCGCTCCGCCCGCGCCGGATCCCCGACGAGGAGCACGGCGTCCGCCACCTCCCCGGGTGCCAGGCCGATGTGGTACTGCCTCGGATCGCCCAAGGGCCCTCCTTTCCCCCTCGCGCCGCCGTTGGCCGCTTCCCCCCGCGGGGAGGAACGTAGCCCGGCGGGCCGCCGGGGACAAGGCGCGGCCCGCCGCGGGGCGGAAGGGGAGGTCCGTGCCGCGCCCGGCCTACAGCATCCCCACCACCGCGCCGGTCATGCAGGTGGCCAGGGTGCCGGAGACGATGGACTTGAGCCCGAGGGAGACGATCTCGGCGCGGCGCTCGGGCACCATGGCCCCGAGGCCGCCGATCATGATCCCCAGGCTGCCGAAGTTGGCGAAGCCGCACAGCGCGTAGGTGAGGATGAGCCGGCTCCGGGGGCTGAGGGCGTCGGGCGGAAGGGCCGCGAGGTCGAGGTAGGCGAGCAGTTCGTTCAGGATCGTCTTGGTGCCCATCAGGGTCCCGGCCGTCTGCGCCTCGGCCCACGGGACGCCCATGAGCCAGGTCACGGGGGCCATCGCCACGCCGAGGATCCGCTGGAGCGAGAGGGGCGCCCCCCCGAGGTCGGGCAGGAGCCCCAGGGCCTGGTTCACCATGCTCACCAGGGCCACCAGGACCACGAGCATGGCGACGATGTTGAGCAGGAGCCCCACGCCGTCGGCCGTTCCCCGGGTCACCGCGTCCATGGAGCTGCCGTAGGAGCTCGCCTCCCGGAGCTCCCCGTGGGTCGGCTCGCCGCCCTCGGGCACCATCAGGTGGGCCACGGTGATCGCCGCCGGCGCGCTGATCAGGGAGGCCGTGAGGATGTGCCCGACCACGTCCGGGATCGCGTCCTTGAGGATCGAGGCGTAGAGGGCGAGCACGGTGCCCGCGATGGTGGCCATGCCGCAGGTCATCACGGCGAAGAGCTCCCCCCGGCCCATCTGCCGCAGGTAGGGCCGCACGAGGAGCGGGGCCTCCACCATGCCGACGAACACGTTGGCCGCCGCGGAGAGCCCCACCGCGCCCCCCACCCCGAGGGAGCGTTCCAGGGTCCGGGAGAAGCCGCGGACGAGGAGCGGGAGGACCCTCCAGTGGAAGAGGAGCGCGGAGAGGGCGCTCATGACCAGGACCAGGGGCAGGGCGCGGAACGCAAGCACGAAGGTTCCCGCCGGGTTGGAGACCTCGAAGGGGAGCGCGCCCCCGCCGAGGTACCCGAACACGAAGGAGGTCCCCGCGGCCGTGGCCTGCTCCAGGGCGAGGATGCCACGGTTGAGCGCCAGGAAGAACTCCTTGGACGGGGGCAGGCGGAGGAGCAGCGCGGCGAGCGCGACCTGCAGCAGCAGCCCCGCCGCCACCAGCCGCAACTTCACCGCCCCGCGCTCCTCGCTCGCGGCCCAGGCCAGGGCCGCCAGGGTCAGGAACCCGAACAGGCTCTGCCACGCCACGGGTCTCGTCCCCCTCTCAGGCTTCGGGCTCGGCGAGCCACCGTTGGAGCGCCGCGACGATCTTCTCGGCCTGGTCCCGGCTCGAGATGTTGAACTTGGCCTGCTGGCGGTACTCGCCGCGCATCTTCTTGTAGCGCCGGATGGTGAAGCGGTCGGGCCCGTAGGCCTCGAGCTTGCCCTCCCACTGCCGGTAGCGGAAGATGACGGTCGCCCAGGCGCCCTTGGACAGGACCTCCTTGTCGAGCTCCTGGACGACCTCCACGCCGTCCTCTTCATAGCGCACGGTCAGATCTTCGACCTCCGAGTACATGGGAACCTCCGGGGAAAGGGTTGTCGGGACTGTCGAGGGTCGCCGGAGGGTAATATCGGAACCCCCGCCGGGGAAAGGGCGAAGGCGCCCACGGTCCCTGACCGGGGCCTCGGGCCGCCGCTGCAAGCGCGCACGGAGGGCGGGGGAGGGGAGGAGCGAGGCCGGGTGAAGACGTTCGATCCCTTCGGGTGGGCGGCCCGCTTCGTGCCCGAGCACCGCCTCCATGCCCTCCTGCGCTGGGCCGGGGTGGCCGTCTTCGCCGGGCTGCTGGTCGTCCGCGCCGGCGAGTACGCGCGCTTCGCGCTCAAGCCCCTGTGGGCGGCCGAGACCTTCGTCTTCGTGGCCCTGGGGTTCGGGTACCTGGTCCGGTCTGCGCCGGTGGACCGTTCCCGCGGTTTCCGCGAGACCCTCGTGCCCCTCGCGGGAGCCCTCCTCCCCTTCGCCCTGCTCCTGTCGCCCCCGGCGCCGTGGGTCGTGGGCCGGCGGGGCCTGCTCCTCGCGGTCTTCTGGTGGATGACGGCGGGCACGGCGCTCACCGGCTGGGGCCTGTGGACCCTCCGGGGGGCTTTCAGCATCACGGTGGAGGCCCGCTCGGCCGTGACGGGCGGGCCCTACCGCTGGGTCCGGCACCCGGTCTACCTGGGGGAGATGACCTCCGCGGCCGCGGTCGTGTTCTGGCGCTTCTCCGCCGCCAACGCCGCACTCTTCGCCCTCTTCGTCGCCCTCCAACTGCTCCGGGCCCGCTGGGAGGAGCGCAAGCTCTGCCGCAGCGCGCCCGGGTACCGGGAGTACGCGCCGCGGGCCTGGTGGTTCTGGTGAGCGTGGGGCGGGAGGCTCAGGGGGGCGGGAGGGCGGGGCGGACCTTCAGGACCTCCTCCTTGCGGATCTGCACGGTGCCTCGCTTCGCCCCGGGCGGCTTGGTGACGTAGCGCGCCCGGGTGCACGACACCGCCACCACCCCGCCCTGCCTCGCCTTGCTGTGGTAGGCGGCGACGGCGGCGGCCGCCTTCAGGGTGTCGCGGTCGGGCTCGCGGTCTTCCCGGGCCCGGAGCACCACGTGGCTCCCCGGCATCCCGCGCACGTGGAACCACCAGTCGTCGGCCCGGGCGACCTTCAGGCTCAACCGGTCGTTTTCCGCGTCGGTGCGCCCCACCAGGACCTGCCATTCGCCGGGGAGCCGGTACTCGCGGAAGCCGGAGGCGTCAGGGTTCGGTCGGCTCGGCTCGCTCACGCTTCCCTCGCGGAGCGGGGGAGTGCTCCGGCTCCGGGTCGCCGGGTCGCACGGCTTCCCGGGGGCGCGCCGGCAGGAGGACCCGGACCGTGGTGCCCCGGCCCGGGCCGCTGTCGACCCGGATCGCGCCCCGGTGGGAGCGGACGATCCCGAGGACCGCGGGGAGGCCGAGCCCGCGCCCGACGAACTTCGTGCTGTAGAAGGGGTCGAACACCCGGTGCAGGGTCTCGGCGTCCATGCCGGGGCCGTCGTCCGCCACCTCGAGGTAGGCGTAGAGGCCCTCCGGCAGGTCCTGGGGCGGGAACGTGGCCGCCAGGTAGCCGTGGTCCGCGAAGAGCTGCCCGGTCGAGACCGTCACGGTTCCGGGGCGTCCGTCGAGGGCCTCCGCCGCGTTGGCCACGAGGTTGCGGAGGACCTGGTGGAGCCGGGCGGGGTCCGCGTCCACGGGGGGCAGCTGCGGCTCGAGGCGCAGCTGCAGCGCCGCGGAAGGGGGCAGGGAGCTCCGGAGGAGGAGTTCGGCGTCCTCGACGAGTCGCGACACGTCGGAGGGAACGGTCGCGATCGCGGTCTCGCCGGCGTAGGCGAGCATCTGCGCCGTGAGCTGGGCCGCCCGCTCCGCCGAGGCCACGGCCTTCCGCAGGTACTCCCCGGCGGGGGAGGAGGCCGGGACCTTCCCCAGGGCGAGGTCGGCGTTGCCCATCACCGCCATGAGGAGGTTGTTGAAGTCGTGGGCGATGCCGCCGGCGAGGATCCCCAGGCTCTCGAGCTTCTGGGCCTGCTGGACCCGCTGCTCCAGCCGCCGTCGGTCCTCCTCCGCCCGGCGCTGCGCCGTTATGTCCTCCACGACCTCGATGAACCCCGCCGGCGCCCCGTTGGGGCCCGGGACGGGGAAGGCGTGGATCCGCACGGTGACCCGCGTCCCGTCCGGCCGCGGGTTCTCGACCACCTCCGACTGGGGCGTGCCCGTGGCCATGGCGCGTACGCCCGGGCAGTGGGAGCAGACCTCCCCGCGCCCCTCGAATTCCCGGAAGCAGTGCCGTCCCGCGAACTCGGAAGGGTCGCCGCCGAGCAGGCGTCCGGTCGCCGCGTTGGTCATCACCACCCGGTGGGAGGCGTCGATGAGGGTGATGCCCAGGTCGATGTTGTCGACGAGGGTGCGGTACCGGGACTCGCTCTGCCGGAGGGCGCGCTCGGTCTCCTCCCGGGACCGGCGCTGCCTGGCGTTGCCGAAGGCGTAGATGAAGTACACGAAGAACGGGATGAAGAGGAGTTCGGCGGAGTCCTCGTAGACGTCTGCCGCGTCCGTGACCCCGGCGGCCTGGAGGACGTTCGAGAGACCCACGAGCGCGTAGATCCCGAGGCACACCGAGAGGAGCACGCGGCACTCCTTCGGGAACTGCTCCCGGGGCAGGCGCGGCACCAGGAAGGCCGCCGCCGCGAAGGCCAGGGTGGACACGAGGTCCGCGAAGGCGACGGGATTCACGGGCTCCCCCGGTCGGCGGCGCGGGGAGCGGCCGCACCCGCCACGAAGGCCAGGAAGAGCACCCCGGCGGCGGCGTAGCACAGGTGCTCGGCGAGGTTGAGCGCCTCCGGCCACGCGAAGCCCTCGAGCACGGTGAACGCGTAGCCGAGGAGGAGGGAACCGAACCCTCCGTACAGGAGGCCCCCCTTGGGCATCGGAACCCGGCGGGCGATCAGGGCGACGACCATCGCCGAGCCGAGCCCGACCAGGAGGTTGACGACCTCGGACTCCTGGAACATCGATTCCTCCCCAAAGGAGATGAGGGCGCGGCGGAATCCCCCCTTGTTACCGGCGAAATGCCCGGGGGTTTCGACCCGAGCCCTTCCCCGGCTACTCGGCGAGGCCCAGGTCGATCTGGGCCGGCTCCCGCGGCCCGGCGAAGCCCCGGAACTTCTCGTAGAGGTCCCGGGCCTTGCGGACGTAGTACTCCACGTTCTCGTCGGGAGCGTCGGGGTTCCACTCGGCGGCCGTGCGTGCGCTCTCGAAGACGCGCACCCGGGCGCCCTCGCCCGCCACGTAGTAGGTGACCTGGTCGCCGGGTTGGAACGGCCGACCCGACGCCAGCGCGAGCTCGTAGGCCGCGGACGCGTTCCGGCTGCTCTTCGAGCGCTTCTGCCGGTACACCTCCAGGCTGTCGTGGAGGGTCTCGGTCTTGCCGAACCACTCGGGGCCCCGGCGGTGGGAGCGCAGTTCCTCGATGCAGCGGTCCCGCAGGGCCGGCAGGTCGGAGGGCCGTCCTTCCAGGATCGCCCGGAACATCTCCTCCATGAGCTCCCGCTGGAACCGCTCGATGCCCCGGGACCGGAGCCCCGAGCCCTTGATCCGGAGTTCGCCCTCCCAGGTGAGCAGGACGTAGTTCTTCACCTGGTAGGAGAGCATGGCACGGTACCGTCCGCCCATCTCGAGCCGGATGCCCTCCGGAAGGGTGCCCCGGATCGTCTCCACGAAGGCGGACTCCGCGTCGGCGCCCCGCACGGAGTCCGGCGGCACGAAGTAGACGCCGTCCGTGTCCACCTCCACCGGCTGGGCCCCCCGCGCCCGGAGTTCGTCGAGCACATGCTGGATGATGCGCCTCCCCTCGGCGGTCACGCGGGCGGCCGCCTCGAAGTCCGCGAAGTGGCCCTGGGGAAACCCGAGGTAGCCGTAGAAGGAGTTGATCAGGACCTTGTAGGTGCCCTGGAGGGCGTCGAGGAGGGCCCGGTCCTCCGGTGCCCGGGCCCGGCGCAGCTTCTCCTTGGCGTCGAGGCGCCAGGCCGTGAGGTCCCCCAGGAGTGCCGGGAAGACGCCCTGGTCGTCCCTGGCGGGCTGGATGCCGCAGGAGAGCATCACCGAGGGGTAGAGGCTCTGGACGTCGCAGTTGACCACGGGGCCGACGACCCCTTCTACGAAGATGTCGGTGTACCCGCCGGGGAACGTGCTGCGCTGGGGCGGCCGCGGGACCGCCCGCATCCGGCGCAGGTACTCGCGCAGGAACAGGGCGTCGATCTTGGTGGCGTTGCCCCGGGCGACGACGTTCTGGTGGCTCAGGGGGAACACCTGGGTCTGGAAGAAGTGGCTCTGGCCGAGGACGCGGGAGATCTCGCGGGTCTCCCGCACGTCGTCGAGGCCGTAGGCCACGAGCCGGTCCATGTCCTTCTCGTGCAGGCCGGGAAGCTCCGAGCGGTCGACGTAGGTGCGGTCCTCGGGCGCCACGCCCAGGTGACGGGCCACGGCCTTGAGGCCGAAGCTCTCCAGCTCCCGGGTACCGACGTCGTAGAGTTGGACGAGGAAGAGCGTGTCGACCACCTGGCGGCCGTGCACGTCGAAGCGCCGGTAGTTGATCGTCCTCTCGGCGGCGTGGAAGCGGCTCGGCCGGCCGCGGACCTCCGAGCCGTCCCGCCCCCAGGCCAGCCGGCCGCCGAAGCGCGAAGCCCGCGTCTCCAGGTAGGGGAGGTCGAAGTTGAACAGGTTGTGGCCCTCGAGGACGTCCGGGTCGCGCTGCCGCAGGAGCTCGCCCAGGCGCTCCACCATCTCGGGCTCCGAGAGCCGGTCGCCCCGGAGGCTCGCCTCCCAACCCTCGGAGTCCGAGAGGCTGACCAGGGTGATGCGGTCGCCCTCCCGGAGCGCGTTGGGGAACTCGTACCCCTCGCTGACCGTGGTCTCGATGTCGACCTGGAGCCGGTGCAGGTCCTCGAAGCGCAGCCCCTTGTACAGGGTCCTGCCGCTCGCCATCAGGTACTGTTGCACGGGGTCGGAGACGAAGTGGAAGGGGCCGTCCGGCACCCCCGGGGTGCTTCCGGTCGCGGACGCGAGGTGCCGCAGGGCCGCCCGGAGGGCCTTCCAACCCGGGAAGCGGGCCAGGACCCTGTAGTCCCATGGCCCTTCGAGCGGCTCGAACCGGGCCGGGCCGCTCCACCCGGAGAGGAGGTCCGCCGACTCCAGGAGGAGGAAGGGGGCGAGGCCGTCCTCCTCCCGGAGGATCCCGTGTTCGGTGCGGACGTACAGGACCACCCGGTCGTCGCCGGTGGGCTCGACGGCGACGATGCCCTCCTTCGGGTCGGCCCCGAACAGGGCGGGGTTCGAGTCGTAGGGGAGTCGGGCCATGGGGCGGCTCTCCGGTGCCGTGGGACGGTTCCCGGGAACCCCGCCGCGCCCGGAGGGGGGAGGGTCCCGAAACGACGGGAGCCGAGACGAAACGCCCCGGCTCCCGGAAGCTCGACCCGCGGGGGGCTACTTCTTCTGCATCTGCTCGAGCATCTTGCGGGCCCGGGCCCCGGGGCCCTCGGGAACCCCCAGGAGGGTCTCGATCACCGGGCCGAGCTCGGACTTCGCCTCGTCGGTCTTTCCCGCCTCCAGCGCGGCGGCGGCCCGGTCCACCCGGGTTGCCGGGTCCGCGGCGGCGGCACCGTCGGCCTCGGGCTTCTCCTTCGCCTGCTCCTGTGGGGCGGACTCCGCCGCGGCGGGCCAGAGGCGGGCGATCTCCTCCTCCTCGGTGTGCTCCAGGGCCGCGCGGGTGAGTTCCACCGCCTTGGCGACGTCGCCGTCCGCCAGGGCGAAGTGGGCGAGGCCGGCCAGGCCCGCCGGCAGGGCCGGGTCGAGTTCCACGGCCTTCTGGAACGCCTGCCGCGCCTTGTCGCCCGCTCCCTCCTTGTCCTCGGCCTGGAGGCCGAGGTGGATCAGCCCGTCGAGGGCGTGGGCGTCGGGGAAGTTCGGGTCCTCCTCGAGCACCTTCTCGAGCTTGCCGAGGGCCTTGGAGAACTGCCCCCGCTCGAACTGGGTGCGGGCCAGCCCGTAGTTGAGCTGGACCTTCTTGTCGGCGTGGTACCGCTCGTGCTTGGGCTTCTCCGCGGCGGCCTCCGCCTCCTTCAGCCCGAGCAGTTCCTTGACCTTCCCCTCCATGTCCTCGTAGGCGCTCGTCGGGTGCCCGGAGAATTCGTAGACCACCTTCCTCTCCCGGTCCAGGAAGGCGGTGGCCGGCAGGGCCACGACGCCCCAGCCGTTGTACTCGGCCAGTTCCTTGTCCAGGGCCACGGGGAACCCGATCTTGTGCTCCTCGAGGAAGGTCTTCACCAGGGTCTCGAGGCCGGGGGGAGCCTCTGCGCCCTCGGCGTTGACCGCGACGGCCTTGAGCCCCTTGTCCCCGAACGCGTCCACCAGTTTCTGCACGTCTTCCAGCTGCGGTGCGGAGTTGGGGTTCCAGGTGGCCCAGAAGACGAGGATGGTCAGGGGACCCTCCCCGTGCAGCGCGGTCAGTTCGACGGGGTTGCCGTCCGGGTCGGGCAGGGTGAAGGCGGGCGCCTCGTCCCCCTCGTGGACGTTCTTGAACGCGGCGGCCGAGGTCGAGTCCACGAAGCAGGTCAGGGTCGCGATCGTGAGAACCAGGGCGGCGAAGCGTTGGACGTGCGACATGGGTCCTCCTGCCGTAATAGACTCGTTCCAACGGAAGCCGGTCGTATCGGCCCCGATCCGAGCCTGGAAAACTACCATCCCGTTTTGCTTGGATTCAAGCGGTTTTGCGCCTCCATGAGGGAAAAGGGTGCATCCGGGGCGGGTGGTTCCCCCGGTACGGATGGGATGGGTCGTTTCCCGGACGCCGCCGCACGCGCTACCCTGTGGCCGGGCCGCGGTCTCGGGGATTCGGAGGGAACTCGAGTGGGACCTTGCTTTCGAATCGCTTCTGAAGTGCGGGATGCCCTCCGGGACGGGCGGGCGGTGGTGGCGCTCGAGACCGCGGTTCTCACCCACGGCCTGCCCCGTCCGAGAAACCGCGAGGTGGTGGGGGCCATGGAGGAGGCCGTGCGGCGGGAGGGAGCCGTTCCCGCCGTGGTGGGGGTCCTGGGAGGGGTGCTCCGCGTGGGCCTGGAACCCTCCGGCGTCGAGCGGCTGGGAGGGGCGGGCACGGTGCGCAAGGCGGGGTTGGCGGACCTGCCGGCGCTGGCGGCGGCCGGAGCGGATGCCGGTACCACGGTGGCCGCCACGCTCTGGGCGTGCCGAGCCTCCGGGGTCCGGGTGTTCGCCACGGGCGGGCTCGGCGGCGTGCACCGGGGCGCCGCCGAGCGGTTCGACGTCTCCGGCGACCTCCCTGCGCTGGGCCGCTTCGGGGGGTGCGTGGTGTGCTCGGGGGTGAAGGCCATCCTGGACGTCCCCCGCACCCTGCAGGTTCTGGAGACCCTCGGCGTGTGCGTGGTCGGGTACGGGACGGAGGAGCTGCCAGCCTTCTTCTGCCGGAGCTCCGGGCTCCCCCTCCAGCATCGGGTGGATTCGCCGGAGGAGGCCGCGGCCGTGGTGCGGTGCCGCGACGCCCTGGGGCTCCCCCAGGCGGTGGTGCTGGCCAATCCCCCGCCCGAGGAGGCCTCGCTGGACCGGCAGACCGTGGAGCGGGCCGTCGAGGAGGCCCTGGGGCGCCTGCCCGCCTCGGCCGGCGACGCGGGCTCGGTCACGCCGGCGCTCCTGGGGGCCGTGGCGGAGATCACCGGCGGGCGCACGGTGGGGGCGAACGAGGCGCTCCTCGTGGCCAACGCCCGCCTCGCCGCCCGGGTGGCCCTGCGGCTCGGCGCAGGCCGGGAGGCGGGGCCGGGATCGGCCGGAGCGGGGTGTGTCCCTTGACCGGTCGGAGGCCCGCCGCGTATTTTGACCGCCCGATTCTCCTAACGGTGGTGGAGGCCGGATGAAGCACGTGGTGGTGGTCGGTGGGGGGCTCTCCGGGCTCGCTGCGGCCCGAGCGGTCCTCGACGACGCGGGCAAGCGGGGAGTGCAGGCCCGCCTCACGCTGCTGGAGCGGGACCCCGTGCTCGGCGGGAAGATCCGCTCGAGCCGCGAGGATGGCTACCTCTGCGAGCACGGGCCGAACGGGTTCCTGGACAACAAGCCTTCCACCCTCGCCCTCGCCGATCGGCTGGGGGTGAGGGACCGCCTGCTGCGCTCCAACGACAAGGCTCGCAAGCGCTTCGTCTTCACCGGGGGCGAGCTCCGGCAGCTGCCGGAGGACCCGGTGAGCTTCCTCCTCTCCGACATCCTCTCGATCCGGGGCAAGCTCCGGCTCGGAGCCGAGTTCTTCCTGCCCCAGGGCGACCCCAGCGAGGACGAGAGCGTGGCGGCGTTCGTTCGCCGCCGCCTGGGGGACGAGGCGCTCGACAAGCTCATCGATCCCATGAGCGCGGGCATCTACGCCGGCGACCCGAGCGTCATGAGCCTGCGCAGCTGCTTCCCCAAGGTGGCGCAGATCGAGGCCCAGTTCGGCGGCCTCCTCAAGGGCATGCTCGCCATGCACAAGATGGCCAAGGCCATGGGCAAGCAGGGCCCCCAGGGCGCCGGGCCGGGGGGCGTGCTGTGGAGCCTGGGGGAGGGCACGGGGGAGCTGATCGACCTCCTGGCCGAGAGCCTCGGGGGGCAGACGTTGCTCACGGGCGTGGGCGCCGAGGAGATGGAGCGGGCCGACGGGCGCTGGGCGGTGCGAACCTCGGCGGGCGACCGCCTGGAGGCGGACGCGGTGGTCCTGGCGACGCCCGCCTACGACGCGGCGCGCCTGCTGCGAGCCCACGACGGCGCGTTGGCGGAGAAGATGTACGCGATCCCCTACGTTCCGGCGGCGGTGGTGTGCCTCGGGTTTTCCCGGGCGGAGGTCGCCCACCCCCTGGACGGGTTCGGGTTCCTCATCCCGTCCTCGGAGGGGCGGCGCATCCTGGGGTCGCTGTGGAGCTCGTCCATCTTCGCCGGCCGCGCTCCCGAGGGCCACGTGCTCCTGACCCAGATCGTGGGCGGGGCGAGGAACCCGGAGCTGGTCGACCTCTCCGACGAGGACCTCCTCGCCGCCGTGCGGGACGAGCTGGCCTGGACCCTCGGGTTGCGGGCGCCCCCGGCCTACGCCAAGATCGTGCGGTGGTCCAGGGCCATCCCCCAGTACGTGGTCGGGCACGGGGAGCGGCTCCGGGAGATCGAGGCCCGGGTGGGGGCGCTGGGCGGGGTCCACCTGGGGGGCAACGCCTACTACGGGATCGGGATCAACGACTGCAC
>CAZGRT010000167.1:0-2756 GCA_964528225.1 uncultured Thermodesulfobacteriota bacterium
GGCGCGGGCGGGTGGCTCGCCCTGGCGCTCGGCCGCCCCGCCGAGGCTCGCCGGCTCCTCGAGCCCGTCGACGCGGCGCCCGGCGGCGGGAGAAACGCCACCTACCTGGGCCGGGCCCGGTTCCTGGAGGGAGACCTCCCCGGGGCCGCCGAGATGGCGGAGCGGGCCGTCTCGACCCCCGGCGCGGGAGAGCCCGAGTGGGTTCTCTTGGGCGACGTCCGGCGCCAGCAGGGGCTCGCGGCGGCGGCCGCCGAAGCGTACCGGCGGGCGCTCGAGGTCGAGCCGCGAGGGTACGACGCCCGCGTCAACCTGGCGGTGCTCCGCCTGGCCCAGGGCGACGCGGCCGGCGCGGAGGCCCTCTCGGCGGAGGCGGCCGAACGGGAGCCGGGCCGGCCGGAGGCGTGGACGAACCTGGGCCTGGCGCACCGCGCGCGGGGCGACTACGAGGGTGCCCGGGCGGCGTACGAGAGGGCCCTGGAGGCGCAGCCAGGCTACGCGCCGGCCCTCAAGAACCTCGGCATCCTCAACGAAAAGTACCGGGGTCGGCCCGCCGAAGCGATCCCTCTCTACGACCGGTACGCGGAGCAGCGCCCCGAGGACGAGACCGTGCGGCAGTGGCGCAAGGCGGCCGAGCGCCGCTCCGCGGAGGAGGCGCCGTGAGGACCTTGTTCCCGGCGGTTCTCGCCCTGCTGGCGGCGGCCGCGGCGGCGCAGGAGAAGGCCGTCCCGCCGCCCGCCCCCGCGAAGGACGCCGCGCCCCCGCGCGTCCAGATGGAGGAGGTGGAGATCCGGGGCGAACTGGAGCGGCCGGAGGTGTTCTACATCATCCCGCGCCGCGAGGTGCGCATGGACCTCGGTCCCCTCTCCAAGGACTACCGTGCGGAGATCCTCGAGCCCCTGCTGCCCGGGCCCTTCGAGGCCTCGGTGCGCGGGACCCGGCGCGCCCCCGACACAACGCACACGACCACACCCGCGGGGCCCGGACCCGCGGCCGAACCCGAGCGAGGAAGCCCCCGATGATCGACGACATCGCCCGTTTCTTCCAGGAAGGCGGATTCTTCATGTACCCCATCACGGCCGCGCTGGGCCTGGGCCTCGCCGTCACCGTCGAGCGCCTCTACTGCCTGCTGGTGCGGTTCAACGTGGACGGCCAGAAGTTCTACCGGGAGCTCCGGCCCCTGATCGAGAAGGGCGACCTCCCCGCCGCCCGGGACCTGTGCGGGGACGCGCCGCTCGCGCGCATCCTGCGGGCCGGCATCGAGGCGGCCCTGGGCGGGGCGGGCGCCGCGAACCCGCGCTTCGAGCGGGTGGTGCAGAACGCCGTGGACGAGGAGGCGCTCACGGTGATCCCCGCGGTCCAGAAGCGCACCCACTACCTCTCCATGATCGCCAACGTCTCCACCCTCATGGGCCTGCTCGGCACCATCCTCGGGCTCATGCAGGCCTTCCAGGCCGTGGCCGGCGCCGACCCGTCCCAGAAGGCGGCGCTGCTGGCGCGGGGCATCTCCATGGCCATGAACACCACGGCCTACGGGCTGATCGTGGCCATCCCGTGCATGGTCGCCTACGCGTTCCTGCAGTCGAAGTCGGGCAAGATCGTCGACGAGATCGACGAGTATTCGGTCAAGGTGATCAACCTCCTGATCGGCACGTCTCGGGCCTCCTGATGCCCGGCCAGCGGCCCAGCAAGCGCAAGCGGGGCGTCGAGGTGGACGTCGAGCTCAAGCTCATCCCGGTGATGAGCCTGCTCGTCGTTCTCGTGCCCATGCTCCTGCAGACCGCGGTGTTCGAGAAGACCGCGGCCATCCAGGTGAACCTCCCCAGCGCCGACGAGGTGCGCTACCTCCAGGAGCCCGACCTGAAGCTCTTGGCCGAGTCCCTGACCCTGGCGCTCACCGACGAGGGCTTCCTGCTGGCCACGGGCGAGAAGAAGCTCGCGAAGGTGCCGCGCACCGGCGAGGACCGCTTCGACTTCGCGGGCCTCGAGGAGGCGCTGCGCCGCGCCAAGGAGCGGCTCCCGGCCCAGGACGCCCTGGTGCTCCTGGTGGAGGACCAGGTGCTCTACGACGACGTGGTGCACACCATGGACCGCTGCCGCCCCTACTTCCCCGCCGTGTCCCTGGCCGACCGCATCGTGGCCGGCCCGGAGGAGTGACCCCGTGCCCTTCTCCCCCAGCAAGCGCAAGAAGCACCTGCGCCGCGAACCCAAGGAGATGGCCCTCCAGATCACGTCGATGATCGACGTGTTCACCATCCTGCTGGTGTTCCTGCTCAAGAGCTACTCCTCCGAGGGGCAGCTGGTGCAGATGGCCGACGCGATCCGCCTTCCGGTCTCCACGGCCCAGGAGGTCATCCACCCGGCCGTCACCGTGGCCTTCAACGGGCGCTCCCTGTACGTGGACGGCGCGCTCGTCGTGGACGACCTGGGCCCCTACGAGGCGTCGGCGGACCTGCTCGTCGGCCCGCTCTACGACGCCCTGCACGACCGCGCCGAGCGCACCCGCGAGATCGCCGCCGTCAACCCCGCGGTGGTCTTCACCGGCGAGATCGTGCTCCAGGGGGACCGGGAGATCCCCTTCCGGCTCCTGAAGAAGGTGATCTTCACCGCGGGCCAGGCCGAGTACGTCAACCAGTCCCTCGCGATCTTCCAGGAGGAGTGATGGCCCTCCCGGCGCAGGCGGCGAACAAGGAGGGGGCCCGGACCCACCTGTGGGTGACCGTCGAGAAGGACGGCCGGGTGGTGGGCCGCATCGCGTC
>CAZGRT010000168.1:0-22032 GCA_964528225.1 uncultured Thermodesulfobacteriota bacterium
ATGGTGAAGGAGCTCGAGTCCCTGGGGCGCCGCGCCCTGGCCGTGCAGGCCGACGTGGCGAGCTTCGACGACGCCCAGCGGATGGTCGAGGAGGTGGTGAAGAAGCTCGGGGGGCTCCACATCCTCGTCACCAACGCCGGAATGAACTGGGACGGCGTGGTGTGGAAGATGACCGAGGAGCAGTTCGACCGCGTCATCGACGTGGACCTGAATGGCACCTTCAACTACCTGCGGGCGGCTTCCGCCGTGTTCAAGGCGCAGGGCTACGGACGGTTCCTCGCGATCACCTCGATCAACGGGCTTCGGGGGAAGTTCGGGCAGACGAACTATTCCGCGGCCAAGGCCGGCGTGATCGGGCTCACCAAGGCGGCCGCCAAGGACCTGGGCAAGTTCGGGGTGACCTGCAACTCGGTGGCCCCGGGCTTCATCCTCACCGAGATGGGCGAGAGCATGCCCGCGGAATTCCGCCAGGCGGCCATCGACGAGTCGGCCGTGAAGCGCGCCGGGTTGCCCGAGGACGTGGCGTGGCTGGTCGCCTTCCTCGCCTCCGAGTGCGGGCGCCACATCACGGGCGAGGTCATCAAGGTGGACGGGGGGCAGTACATCTAGCTTTCAGCGACCAGCAGTCAGCTCTCAGCGACCAGCCGTCGGTGCCTCTGGCCGACCGCTGACCGCTGCCGACCGAAGGGAGGCCCCATGAGCGACTATCAGTTCCTGAAGACGTGGGACGCGGACGGAGCCGCGTGGATCAGCATCAATCGGCCGCCGCTCAACGTCCTGGACATCCCGACCATGGAGGAACTCGACGCGGCCCTGCGCACGGTGAAGGCGAGGGAGCTCGAGGTCCGAGCGGTCGTCATCACGGCCGCGGGGGAGAAGGCGTTCTCCGCGGGCGTGGACGTGGCCGACCACACCGAGGACAAGGTCGGGCGGATGATCGAGGTGTTCCACTCGATCTTCCACGCCATCAACAGCCTCGAGGTCCCGGTGGTCGGCGCCGTGAAGGGAGGAGCCCTGGGCGGGGGCTGCGAACTCGCCATCGCCTGCGACATGATCGTGGCCGCGGACAACCTCAAGATCGGGCAGCCGGAGATCAAGGTCGGGGTCTTCCCGCCGGTGGCCGCCGTGCTGCTGCCCTACCTGATGCCGGAGAAGCGGGCCTTCGAACTGCTCTGCGGGGGGGAGGTGATCCGCGCCCAGGAGGCGCTCGCCCTGGGGCTGGTGAACCGGGTGGTTCCCCTCGCAGCCTTCGACGAGGAGTTCGGGAAGTTCCTGCGCGTCTTCACGACGTTGTCCGGCCCGGTGCTGCGGGCCACGAAGAAGGCGATACGCGCGGCCCGGGGCCAGGCCTTCCCCCAGGCCCTGGCGCGGGTCGAACGCATCTACCTCGACGAGCTCATGACCACGGAGGATGCACACGAGGGGCTTTCCGCCTTCCTCGCCAAGCGCGCTCCCCAGTGGAAGAACCGTTAGGGTGAAGGTCTAGGAGCCCGGGCGGGGCTCCGGCGAGCGAACCGATGGTCATCGACTTCCACGTCCACCTGGCGGCCCGGGAGCACCTCAACCCGACGCCGGCAGCCTTCTGCGACAGCTTCTGGTCGGGGCGCGGCGACTGGGACGCCCTCCTGAGCGCCGAGGGGTTCGACGCGTACCTGGAGGCGGAGGGGGTGGACTACGCGGTGGGGCTGCCCGAGCTGAGCCCCCTGGTCACGGGCGTGACCACCAACGAGTACGTCCGGGAGCGCTTCGGCGGCTCGAAGCGGCTGCTCCTGTTCGCAAACCTGAACCCCTGGCTCACGCCGCGCCTGGACCGGGAGATCGAGCGCCTGGCGGGGCAGGGGTTCCGCGGGGTCAAGCTCTACCCGACGTACCAGCACTACTTCCCCAACGAGGCGCGGCTGTACCCGCTCTACGCCTCGTGCCAGGACCTGGGGCTGCCGGTCATGGTCCACACCGGGTCCAGCGTCTTCCGGGGGGCGAAGATCAAGTACGGCGACCCGGTCCTCCTGGACGACGTCGCGGCGGACTTCCCGGAACTCGTCCTCCTGATGGTCCACGGCGGACGGGGCCTGTGGTACGACGCGGCGGAGTTCCTCGCCCAACTCCATCCGAACCTGTACCTGGAGGTCTCCGGACTGCCGCCCCGGAACCTGCTCTCGTACTTCCCGAACCTGGAACGCATCCACCGCAAGGTGATCTTCGGGAGCGATTGGCCCGGGAACCCCGGCATCCGGGGCAACGTGGAGGCCATCCGCGCCCTCCCGCTGAGCGCCGAGGCCAAGGGTGCCATCCTCGGGGGGAACGCGGCGCGGCTGCTCGGTTTGGGTGCGGGGGAGGGGGCCCCGTGAGGGCGGCCGTGGTGGTGGTCGACATGCTCGTCGACAACCTGGAGACGGGTCGGCACGGGGCGATGGAGCGCCAGGGTCTGGCCCTGGTGCCCGTGCTCCGGGAGTTGCTGGCCGGGTGCCGTCTGAGGGGCGCGCCCGTCGTCTACGCCAACGACTCGTTCCTGGAGGGCGACGCCCTCTTCGGCGGGCGGATGGCGCCCCACGCCCTGCGGGGCACCCCGGGCGCCCGGGTCATAGACGAGATCGCCCCCGAGCGCGGCGACCTGATCCTGCCCAAGCGGCGGTTCTCCGCCTTCTACAAGACCGACCTCGACCAGACGCTGCGCACCTGGGGCGTGGACACGGTCGCGGTGTGCGGCATCACGACGCCCTTCTGCGTCCTCGCGACGGCGCTCGACGCGGTGGCCCAGGACTTCCGGGCCGTGATCCTGGAGGACGCGACCGCCGCCCACAAGCCCGAGGCGCACCGGTCGTGCCTCGACCTCTACCGGAAGAATCCGCTCTGGCCCCTGCTGCGGGTGGAGGAATGCGCGACCTTCCTGGGCGACCTGGACGCGGGGGCCGCGCCGTGAGCTTCGGCGTCGCGTACGCGCTGGCGTGGTCGCCGGTCGTGCTGGTCCTGGTGCTCGCGGTGGTGTTCCGCCGCCCCGCGCTGGACCTCTCCGTGGCCGGCCTGGGGTTCACCTTCGTGCTGTGCGCCACGGCCTTCCGGACGCCGACCGGGGTCCTCCTGGCCGCGGGCCTCGACGGCATCCTGACGACGCTTCCGCTCCTGCTCGTGATCGTGGCGGGGATCGCGCTGTCGGTCGTCTGCCTGGCCAAGGGCAGCCTTCAGCGTATCGTCCAGTGGTACGAGGGGCGGGTGGCGGGTGCGTGGCACCGCACGGCCCTGCTCACCCTGGGGCTGGGGAACTTCATGGAGGGAGCCGGAGTGATCGCCGAGCCGGTGCTCGCCCCCATGCTCCGCGCCTCGGGGTTGTCGCCGGCGGCGTCCGCCGCCCTTTCCATCGTCGGGTACGCCGGGCTCATGACCCTGGCCCTGGCCGGCATCATCGTGACCGTGCTGGCCAACGTCACCGGCCTCCCGGCCCTGGAACTGGGGCTGCGGGTGGCGGCCCTCTCGGTGCTGCCGACCGCCCTCCTGTCGCTCTCCGTGCCGTGGTTCGCGGGGGGGCGGCGCGACGTGGCGGTGCGGGCGCCGCTCTTCGCCGCCGCGGGCCTCGCGGCCGGGTTCGCCGCCTGGGCCACGGTGCTCTGGGTTGGGGTGCCGGTGTCGGCGATGTTCGGGGGGCTGGCCGTCGTTGCGCTGCTGATCGTGTGGGGACGCCGGGGGCTTCACATCGAGCCCTCGATCCTGAAGGACTTCGCTCCCTTCGCCCTCATCATCGTCGGCCTCTCCGCCGTGAACCTGGCCCCGGGTCTCCGGGCGGCCGCCCGGGAGACCCTGTCGGCCACCCTGGCGGTGGTCCCGATCCACCGGGTCACCCTGCGCCCGTTCTTCGACGCCTATACCTACCTGTTCGCGGCGCTCGGCGTGACGCTCCTCCTCTTCCGCTTCGAGGCGGGGGAGCGTGCGCGTCTCCTCGCGGGCAGCGTCCGCAAGGCGTGGCGCCCCGTCCTCGCCATGGCGCTCTTCGGGGCCATGGGGCAGATGATCGCCTACTCCGGTTATGCGCCGGGGTTCGGGGAGGTGGACGAGGGGCGGAACCTGGCGTGGGTGCTGGCCCAGGGCACGTACCGCTACACCGGGTCCCTGTACCCGGTGTTCGCTCCGCTCCTGGGCTGGGTGGGGACGTTCCTCACAGGGTACGGTGTGGCGAGCATCATGCTGTTCGGGAAGTTCCAGGTGGTCGCGGCCGGCCTCCTCGGAACCTCCCCGGAGTCCCTGGCGGCCGCCCTGGCCATCGGCGCGAGCGTGGGGAGCGTGTCGAGCCCGTTCAAGATCGCCATCGCCACGCCCCTGTGCGACGCGGTGGGACAGGAGGGCGCCATCCTCCGGAAGACGGTGCCCCTGGGCCTGGCCGTGAGCGTGGCCGTGGGATTGTGGGTGCTGGCGGGGGGATAGGAAGGCAGGGGACGGACGGAAAAGCGGGGGTGGACGGCGGGGCGCGCCGCGGGTCGACGCCCGCCTCCGCCCCTGGATCGCCCGAGTGCCGCCGTGACGTCGCAGAACGTCTTTCCGAGTGAGTGCAGAACCGAAAGGAGGGTGCGATGGGAGTGACCAAGATCCAGACCTGGCAAATGGTGAAGGCCTCGAACCCCAAGACGGGAGAGCACGGGGTGCTGGAGCGGACCGAGATCGCCGCACCGGCCCTGGGGCCCGGGGACGTGCTGGTGCAGGTGGCCGGCTGCGGGGTGTGCCACACGGACCTGTCCTACTTCTACGACGGGGTCCCGACCGTCACCAAGCCGCCCCTGAGCCTGGGGCACGAGATCAGCGGCACCGTGGTGGAGGGCCCGGCCGAGTGGGTCGGCAAGGAGGTGATCGTCCCGGCGGTGATGCCCTGCAACGCCTGCCCCATCTGCGAGGCCGGCCGCGGCAACCGCTGCCTCTCCCAGAAGATGCCCGGGTCGAGCCTGGGCGCCTATGGTGGGTTCTCGAGCCATATCGCCGTGCCCTTCGCGGACCTCTGCGTCGTGGACCGGCGCGACGTCCCGCTCTCCCACCTCGCGGTGATCGCCGACGCGGTGACCACCCCCTACCAGGCGGCCATGCGGGCCGGCCTGAAGCCGGGCGACCGGGTCGTCGTGATCGGCGCCTGCGGGGGGGTGGGCATCTACATGACCCAGATGGCCAAGGCCCTAGGGGCGCAGACGGTGATCGGCGTCGACATCGACGAGGAGAAGCTCTCCCGAGCCCTGGCGTACGGCGCCGACGCCACCATCAATTCCCGCGGCAAGAGCCCCAAGGAGGTGCAGGAGGCGTTCCGGGCCATCTGCAAGGAGAAGGGAGTGCCCCACAACTGGGGGTGGAAGATCTTCGAGGTGTCGGGCTCCAAGCCGGGCCAGGAGACCGCGCTCCAGCTCCTGTCCTTCGTGGGCAAGCTCGTGGTGGTCGGCTACACCATGGCCACCACCGAGTACATGCTCTCCAAGCTCATGGCCTTCGACGCCGAGATGATCGGCACCTGGGGCTGCCTGCCCAAGTACTACCCCGCGGTGCTCAAGCTCGTGCAGGCGGGCAGGGTGCAGGTGGAGCCCTTCATCGAGACGCGCCCCATGTCCGCCATCCGCGAGACCTTCGCCGCCATCCACGACCGCAAGGTGGAGAAGCGGGTGATCCTGGAGCCGGACTTCTGACGAGCGATCCGCGGTCGGTCTCCGGCGCTCGCCTCCTTCTGGGGGTGGAGGGTCGTCCGTCGCTGACCGCCGAGAGGTGTGGAACCCTTCGAAACCGAAAGCCGAGAGGAGAACCCCATGAGCTTGAGCTGGCTGCCCCGAGACGATCACCTGAAGGACCACGGCCTGATGAAGGGCGAGTACTGGGGCACCGAGGCGCCCTGCACGGTGTACGAGAAGCGCCCCCTGAGCGACCCCCAGGGCAAGGAGGTGCCCGGCCTGTACGTGGCGTGGATCCGCCTGAACAACCCCAAGCAGTACAACTCGTACACCACGGAGATGGTCAAGGGAGTGATCGCGGCCTTCAAGGCCGCGTCGGGCGACCGGTCGGTGGTGGCCGTGGTCTTCACCGGCACCGGGGACAAGGCCTTCTGCACCGGCGGCAATACGGTCGAGTACTCGCAGTACTACTCCAAGCGCCCCAACGAGTACGGCGAGTACATGGACCTGTTCAACCTGATGGTGGACTCGATCCTGGACTGCAAGAAGCCCGTGGTCTGCCGCGTCAACGGGATGCGGGTCGCCGGCGGCCAGGAGATCGGGATGGCTGCGGACATCGCGATCTCCTCGGACCTGGCGGTGTACGGCCAGGCCGGTCCCAAGCACGGCTCCGCGCCGGTGGGCGGAGCGACCGACTTCCTCCCGTGGTTCCTCACCATGGAGGACGCGATGTGGAACTGCGTCTCCTGCGAGACCTGGTCGGCGTACAAGATGAAGGCCAAGAACCTCATCTCCAAGGCGGTTCCGGTGCTCAAGAAGGACGGCCAATGGGTGCGCAACCCCCTGGTGGTCACGGACGCCTACGTCAAGGACGGCGAGATCGTCTACGGCGAGTTCAAGACCGGCGCGGAGGCCGCGGCCGGCAAGGAGCTCATGGCCCAATGCACCACCGACTTCGCCCTCGTCGACAAGGGCGTCGGCGAGGTGGTGTGGCGCTTCGCCAACCTGTTCCCGGGGTGCCTGCAGATGTCCATCGACTCGATCCGGGCCAAGAAGAAATTCTTCTGGGACCAGGCCAAGCTCCCCAACCGGCACTGGCTGGCGGCCAACATGATGGGCGAAGCCTTCCTCGGGTTCACCGCGTTCTCCACGAAGAAGCTCACCGGCGAGGACGTGATCGACTTCGTCAAGTACCGGCAACTGACGGCAGAGGGTAGACTCCTGGACGAGACCTTCTTCGAGGAAGTCCTCGGAAAGCCGAAGGGCTGACCCGTCCGCTCCAAGACGATCCTCGCGTGCGGGAGGCCGGCCGGGCCGGCCTCCCGGCGTCTCTCGCTTCGGTGCGCGGTGGGGCGCGAGGGTCGCGGGAGCCGGCGGGGAGGCCCGTCGAGCCCACTGCGGGATGGGAGGAAGAGGATGGCGCGGATTCGGTTGGGACGGTTGGCGGCATGGATCGCCGTCGCCATGCTCGGCGGATGCCACGCACGCTACTCCGGGCCGGAGCTCCCGGTGGTGCCGATGGTCGACCTGCACCGTTACGTCGGCGTCTGGTACGAGGTCGCCCGCTACCCCCACCGGTTCCAGGAGGGCTGCTACGGGAGCAGGGCCACCTACACGCTGCGGGACGACGGCCGCGTCGGCGTCCTCAACGAGTGCCGTCAGGGGGGGCCCGACGGCCCACTGCGCACGGCAGACGGGGTGGCCAAGGTGGTGGACCCCGTCACGAACGCCAAGCTCAAGGTGAGCTTCTTCTGGCCCTTCTACGGGGACTACTGGGTGATCGACCTGGGCCGGGACTACGAATACGCGGTGGTGGGGCACCCCTCTCGGCAGTACCTCTGGATTCTGAGCCGCACCCCGGATCTTCCTGCGGAGACCTACGAGGCGATCCTGGCCCGCCTCCGTTCCGTGGGGTACGACACGCAGCGGCTGATCCGAGCGGACTCCCCGGGGCGATGAGCGACCCGGCTCAACGGTTGGAAGGCACCAACCGGTAGATTCCCCCTTCTCCGAAGTCCAGCAGGTACACCTCTCCGTCCGCGCCCTGGCCGAACGAGGAGATGCGCAGCCGGCTCTCAGCGAGGACCCTCGGGGGCCCTCCCGGGGGAAGGCCCCAGACCGTGCCGGTGCAGAAGTCCCCGTACAGGTAGGTGCCGGCGAGCCCGGGGACCGCGTTCCCGCGGTACACGTAGCCCCCGGTGATCGAACACCCTTCCGCGTGGGAGTACTCGGCCACGGGGTCGGTGAGCCCGGCCGTGTCGCAGCCGGGCGTCAGGAAGCAGTGGGCCCCCTCCCGGAGGTTCCACCCGTAGTTCTCCCCGCGCCGGACCACGTCCACTTCTTCCCAGGTGTTCTGGCCCACGTCGCCGCACCACAGGTCTCCCGTGGTTGCGTCGAAGCTCCAGCGCCAGGGGTTACGGAACCCCCAGGCGAAGATCTCGGAGCGCCCTCCCCCCGTAGCGAAGGGGTTGTCGGGCGGGATCGCGTAGGGGATCCCCCCGTCCACGTCGAGCCGCAGGAAGGCGCCGAGCAGGGTGCCGGTGTCCTGGCCGTTGCCCAGTGGATCGCCACCGGAGCCGCCGTCTCCCAGGCCGAGGTAGAGATAGCCGTCCGGCCCGAAGGCGATCTGGCCTCCGTTGTGGTTGGTGAAGGGCTGGTCGACCGAGAGCACGATCTCCTCGGTCGACGGATCCAGGGTCGCCCCCCCGTCCAGGGAGCGGAAGCGGGAGACGCGGGAGACGAGCGCGACCGCCGAGCCGGGACCCGGACTCGGGGCCGTATACGAGAGGAAGACCTCACCGTTCTCCCCGAAGGCGGGGTGGAGGGCGAACCCGAGGAGACCGGCCTCCCCCGGTCCCGCCTCGACGCGGTCCGCGATGTCGACGAAGACGCCGGCGGCCGAGGCGCCGGGGTCGTCCGGGAAGACCCTCACGACCCCGGCTCTCTCCACGACGAACCAGCGCGACCCAGAAGCCATGGGCTCGGGCACGAGGGCCACCGGCGACGAGAAGGCGAGCCCGGCAAACACCCGCTCCACCCGCACGGCGACCGGCACCGGCGTGGGATCGGAAACCGGCGCCGAATCGCTTCCCCCGCCGCTTCCGCACCCTCCCAGGGCGGTGGCGAGAAGGACCGCGCTCGCCGCCGCGATGCCCTGAGACGTCATGGCGTGCTCCCTCTCTCTTCCCGCCGTTGGGCGGCGGACTCCCTCAAGCAACCCAGGCGCAAAGCTTGGCCAGGCCTCCCTGAACATCGCGGCCCAGATGCGCTCGCAGCACCGTGCGGCCCCGTCCTATGAGCGCCCGGCGGTCGCCCGCGGCCTGGGCCGCCTCCAGGGTACCGAAGGTCACCGAGGCCTGCGCACCGCCGGGCTCGTCGGGGATGCCCACGTCCCGGGGCGGGTCGGCGGTGAGCTGCAGGAACAGGCCCCGTCCCGCGTCCCCCTTGTGCAGTTGGCCGGTCGAGTGGAGGAACCGGGGGCCGTACCCCACGGTGGTGGCCAGCTTGGTCCGTGCGCGCAGCGCAACGCGCAGCGCGGTCAGGGTGCGGTCGGTCTCGGGAGACGGCGGCAGGTACGCCTGGGTCGCCAAGTACCCGCCTGCCCCGGCGCGCCCCAGGAAGGCCGCGAGTGCCTCCGACGGGTCGTGGCCCGCCACGTCGCCATATAGCTTCACCCCCTCCGAAGCCATCGCCGGCGCCTCCTCTGGCAACCGGCCCTGCGCGCGGTAGGAGGCCAGGGACTCCCTGGCCGCGACCTTGGCCGCCTCCACGTCCGGCTGGTCGAAGGGGTGGACACCCATGCGCCACCCCGCCACCGCCGTCGCCATCTCCCAGAGGAAGAACTGGCCGCCGAGGTCCGCCGGGTCGCGCAGTTCGATCCGCAGCGCGGGGTGGCCCGCCCGCTCCAGCGCGCGGAGGGCTTCGTCCCGCGAGCCGTCTCCGGCGAGCGCCACCTGCACGAAGACCCGGTCGTCCCCGTACGCCTCCGGGGGGCCGAGAGGCTCGCCGACCACGGGCAGGATGCCGGTGCCGTCCTTTCCGGTGCTCTCGGCGATCAACTGCTCGACCCAGTCGCCGAAGCTCGTCAGAGCGTCGGAGAGGACGAAGGTCGCCTTGTCCCTGCCGCGGCGCGCCAGTTCCCCGAGGGCCGCACCCACGCGGGCGGCATGGTTGTCGCCGTCCACGACGCAATTGCAGGCTTCGGCGTTTTCCACGGCCTCGAGCGCGCGACCGAGGAGGAGGTCGAGATCGACGCCCACGAGGGCCGCCGGGACGAGTCCGAAGCAGGACAACGCCGAGTACCGGCCCCCGATGTCCGGGTTGTTGAGGAAGGTGCGCCGGAAGCCCAGTTGCCGGGCGGTGGCGGCGAGCCCGCTTCCGGGGTCCGTGATCGCGGCGAAACGCCGCCCCGCCTCGTCGCGGCCGAGCGCCTCCACGGCGCGGCCGTAGAAGAAGTTGAGGAAGGAGTTCGTCTCCACCGTCCCTCCCGACTTGGTGGAGACGATGAACAGGGTCCGGCGAAGATCGAGGCCGTCGGCCCACGCGAGCACAGCGGACGGATCCGTGCTGTCCAGCACACCCAGGTCCAGCCCGCCGGGGGCCACCCCGAAGGTCTTGCGGAAGACCTCGGGGGCCAGGCTCGAGCCTCCCATGCCGAGGAGGAGGGCGTGGGTGAAGCCCTCCCCGGCGAGGCTCTCCGCGAAGCCCCGGAACTCGGGGAGGAGCGCCTTCATTTCCGGGACGACGGAGAGCCATCCCAGACGGTTGGAGATCTCCCGGGGGTCGGACCGCCACACGGTGTGGTCCTTGCCCCAGATTCGGGCCAGGACGCGATCGGCCTTGAGGTCGCGCAGGGCGCGGTCCACGCTCGCCCGTTCGCTCCCGAGCCGCAGCACCGCCGGACTCCGGTGGGCCGCCAGCCGTTCGCGCTTCTCCCGGATGCTCGCCAGGAGCGTCTCGAACGCCTTCGCGAACGAAGCGAGCCCCTCGTCCTGCAGTCGCCGGGTGAGAGCATCCAGGTCGAGGCCCAGGGCCCTGGCGGCAGCCAGTCGGGCGCGGGACGCCTCCACTTCCTCGTCGATCGTGCGGGACACGCGCCCGTGGTCGAGAAACGCCTGCAGCGTCGCCGGGGGGAGGGTGTTCACCGTGTCCGGTCCGATGAGGTTGTCCACGTACAGGGTGTCGGAGAAGGCGGGGTTCTTGGTTCCGGTGCTCGCCCAGAGGAGGCGCTGCACCCGGGCGCCGGCCTCGGCCAGCCGTTCCCAGCGGGGACCGTGAAAGATCTCGCGGAACCTCGCGTAGGCGACCTTGGCGTTGTCGTTGGCCAGGTATCCGCACAGGTCGGGGCGTCCCCGGCGCTGGAGTTCGGGGTCGGCGGCCGTGTCCAGCCGGCTGACGAAGAAGGAGGCCACCGAGGCCACGTTTGCGGCCCTGCCGCCGGAGCGGATGCGCCGCTCGAGCCCCCTCAGGTATGCATCCGCCACCGCCTCGTAGCAGGCCACCGAGAAGATCAGAGTGACGTTCACGTTGATCCCCTCGGCGATGAGCGTCTCGATGGCGGGGATGCCGGCGGCCGTGGCCGGCACTTTGATCATCACGTTGGGTTGGGCCAGGGTGCCGAAGAGGCGCCGGGCCTCCGCCACGGTGCCCGAGGTGTCGTGGGCCAGGGAAGGGCTTACCTCGATGCTCACGTAGCCGTCGGTGCCCCCGGTCTCGTCGTGTACGCGGCGCAGGTCGTGGGCGGCCCGCCGGATGTCCTCGAGGGCCAGATCCTCGTAGATCTCCTCCACGTGGAGCCCTCGGCGCACCAGGCGTTCCAGGGGAGCGTCGTAGTCGGCGCTGCCCGCGATGGCCTTCTCGAAGATGGCGGGGTTCGAGGTGACTCCCCGAACCCCCTGGGCAACCAGGTCGCGCAGTTCTCCCGACTCGAGGAACGCCCTCCGGATGTAGTCCACCCAGACCGCCTGGCCCAGGCCGGCCAGTTCGTGGAGCCTCGTCATGTCTCTTCTCCCGCGGCGGCCGAGCCGCCGGTTCATCCCTCCGCCAGGGCCGTGCGGACCTTGATCTCCCCGGTCAGGGTGCGGTGGACGGGGCAGTGCCCCGCGATCTCCTGAAGGCGCGCCACCTGCTCGGAGGTCAAGTCCCCTTCGAGCGACAGCGTCAGGTGGATGACGTCGACCCGCGCTTCCGGGTCGCTGGCGCAGTCGCGACAGTCGCGCGCGTGGATCTTGTCGTGCTCGAGCCGCGTGGTCACCCCGGCCAGGGGCCAGCCCTTCCGCCGGGCGTAGAGTTGCAGCGTCATGGCCGTGCAGGCGCCCAGGGCCCCGAGCAGCAGGTCGTACGGGTTGGGACCCGCGTCCTCGCCAACGCCCTCCGGTTCGTCGGCCACGAACCGGTGCCGCCCGGCTGCGATCTCCACCTTCAGGCCACCGACGCTCTTCGCCGTCACGCTCATGGAGGTTCCTTTCTCGGGGGCCACGGCGGGGCCGCCCCCCGGGTTCTCATCGGGACTCGAAAGGCCCCGGCGCCCGGATCAGGGCCAGGACCGTCGGGAGGATGCGGCGGACGATCTCCCTTACGCCCTCTTCGTTGGGATGGATGCCGTCATCCTGGTTCCGCCCGGGAACCCCGGCCACTCCGTCCAGGAAGAACGGGTACAGCGAGACCCCTTCGGCCTGCGCCACGCGCGGGTACACCGCGTCGAACCGGTTCGCGTAGTCGGCCCCCAGGTTGAAGGGGGCCCGCATGCCGGCCAGAAGGACCCTCACCCCGCGGCGCTGCAGGAGGTCCACGACGGCCCGCAGGTTCTCCTCCAACGCACCCGGGTCGAGACCCCTCAGCGCGTCGTTCGCTCCCAGTTCGACGATGGCCACGTGGGGCGCCTCCGCGAGAGACCACGGCAGCCGTGCCCGGCCTGCCGCCGAGGTGTCCCCCGAGACGCCGGCGTTCACGACCGAGGCGTCGATGCCGTGGGCTCGTAGCTCCCTCTCGAGCACCGCGGGGAAGGACGCCTCGGCCGCCAGGCCGTACCCGGCGGTGAGGCTGGTCCCGAGGGCGAGGACCCGCACCGGCCGGGAGGAGGGCTCGGCGGACCCGAACCCGTTTACAAGCAGCAGGGCGAGTGCGATGCTGAACCCTCCGCCCACCTTCCGGCGGCGGGTGGGGGGGCGGCGCGTCCTGGGTGAGGGAGACGGTCCCATGCTCGATCCGTTGGTGGAGCTTCTCGACGTACGCCTGACGTTAACCGGAGGCGGCGGGGCGGTCAATGTGCTGCGCGGGGTGGACCTGCGGGTGGAGCCGGGGCAGTCCGTCAGCATCATGGGGCCCTCCGGGGCTGGCAAGACCAGCCTCCTCATGGTGATTGCGGGGCTCGAGCGCCACAGCGGCGGCGAGGTGCGGGTGGCCGGGATCGACCTGGCAGAACTCGACGAGGAGGGCCTCGCCCGGTACCGGAGGCGTCACGTCGGCATCGTCTTCCAGTCGTTCCACCTCGTCGCCACGATGAACGCCTTGGAGAACGTGGCCCTGCCGCTGGAGTTCGGGGGGCGGGCCGACGCCCGGGAACGGGCGGCCGAAGCCCTCGAAGCGGTGGGCCTGGCGCACCGGCTGCTTCACTACCCCCACGAGCTCTCCGGCGGCGAGCAGCAGCGCGCCGCCGTCGCTCGGGCCTTCGTCGCCCGCCCGGCCCTTCTGCTGGCGGACGAACCCACGGGGAACCTCGATCGGGGGACGGGAGCGCGAATTCTCGACCTCCTGTTCGAGTTGCGGGAGGAGAGCGGCACGAGCCTCGTGCTCGTGACCCACGATCCGGAACTGGCGGCCCGCTGCGGGCGCCGCCTGGTCATGGCGGACGGGCGGCTCGACGGCTCGGCGGCCGGAGGGCCCTCGTGAACCCTGCCGCCGGGCTCCGGTTGAGTTGCGCCATCGCGGGCCGCGAGATGCGCGGCGGGCCGAGGGGTTTCGGGGTCTTCCTTGCCAGCTTGTTCCTCGGCGTGTTCGCGGTGGCGGCCGTGGGGTCCTTCGCCGCGGCTGCCAGGTCCGGGTTGCTCGCGGACGCGCGTGCCCTGCTCGGGGGGGACGTGGAGTTGACCCTGTCCCATAGGCCGCTGTCGGAGGAGCAGAGGGCCTGGTTGGAGACCCAGGGGGCGGTGTCCGCCGTGCTCGAAACGAGGGTCATGGCAGCCAGCGGCGCAGGCGGGCGGCGGCCGCTGCTCGCCGAGCTCAAGGCCGTCGACCCGTCCTACCCGCTGGTCGGCCGGGTCGACCTGCGGGGGGCGCGCTCCCTCGCCGAGGCGTTGGAGGTTCGAGAGGGCGTCGCCGGGGCCGTGACGGAGGATGCCCTGCTGCAGCGCCTGGGACTTTCCCCGGGGGACCGCATCGCGGTGGGCGAGCGGCGGTACGAGGTGCGGGCAGTCCTTCTGCGGGAACCCGACCGCTCGGTGCGGCTGTTCACCCTGGGTCCCCGGGTTCTCGTCTCCCGCGACAGCCTGGACGCGACCGGGCTGCTGGTGCCCGGGAGCCTCGTGCAGTACTCCTACCGCCTGCGCTTCGGCGAGCCCAAGGACCGCGAGGCGCTGGCGTCCTGGGTCGAGGGCCTTCACCGGCGCTTCCCCACGGCCGGCTGGAGAGTCGCGACCTGGGATCGCGCCGCTCCTCGCCTGAGGTACTTCCTGGACCGGATGGCCACCAACCTGACCCTGGTCGGGCTCGCAGCGCTCCTCGTCGGGGGGCTGGGCGTTGCTGGAGCCGTGAGGGGGTATCTCACGGGGAAGCTCGCCCACATCGCGGTCATGAAGTGCGTGGGTGGTCAGGGCAGGGTGGTCGCCGGCGCCTACCTGATCCAGATCCTGGCCCTCGGGAGCGCCGCGTCGGTGGCCGGGCTGGCTCTCGGCGCCGCGGTCCCTTGGGGTGTCGCTGCGGTGCTCGGGCCGGACTCGCCCGTTCCCGTGAGGCCGGGTCTTTCCCTGGGGGCGCTTTGGCCCGGCGCGGTCTTCGGGCTTCTCGTCGCCCTGGCCTTCTCCGTGGAGTCGCTCGACGGAGCCTCCCGCGTCCCGCCCTCGATGCTCTTCCGCACGCGAAGCGGCACGCTGGTCGCGCCGGGGTGGCATTCCCGCGCCGTAGCGGTCCTCTCGGTGGCGGGCCTCGTGGCCGTGGCCGCGGTCGCCACGGGTGATCTCCGGTTGACCCTCTGGTCGGCGGCCGGGGCCGGCGCGTGCTTCGTCCTGGTCCGGGGTCTCGCCGGCGGGCTCGTCCTGGCGGCCCGCCGCGTGCCTCGCCCCCGGAACCCGAGAGTCCGTCTGGCGCTCGGGAGCATCGGGCGCCCCGGGGGTCCGGCCCGGACGATGGTCTTCTCCGTGGGGCTGGGCCTCACCGCCCTGGTCGCGGTGGCGGTGGTCCAGGCCAACCTGTCCTCCTTGGTGGAGAGGACACTCCCCGAGGAGGCGCCCTCCTTCTTCGCGGTGGAGATTCTCCCGGAGCAGGCCGATGAATTCGAGGGAGTCGCACGGGGCGTGCCCGGGGTGCTGCGCGTCGACCGGGTGCCCACGCTGCGGGGCCGAATCGTGCGCATCGCCGGGGTGCCCGTGGCGGAAGCCGGCGTGCGGCCCGAGGTCTCCTGGGCCGTCCGCGGCGACCGTTTCCTCACCCATTCCGGTGTCCCCCCGGAGGGCAGCAGGGTCTCGAGGGGGACGTGGTGGCCCGCGGACTACTCCGGCCCTCCCCTGCTCTCCCTCGCTGCGGACATCGCGGAGGGATTCGGGGTGGACGTGGGCGACACCCTCACCCTCAACGTGCTGGGCCGTGAGATCACGGCGACCATCGCCAACCTGCGCGAGGTGGAATGGTCCACGCTGGCGCTCAACTTCGCGGTGGTGTTCGCGCCGGGCGTGCTCGAGGGCGCGCCCCACACCGAACTGGCGGCGATCTACGCTACGGCGGAGGCCGACGCGGCCCTGTTCGACGCCTTGACCAGTCGTTTCTCGAACGTGTCCCTCATCTCCGTCAAGGAGGTGCTCCAGAACGTCGGCCGGGTGCTCTCGCACCTGGGCACCGTGTTCCGTTCGTTGGCCGGATTGGTGCTCGGCATCGGGTTCCTGGTACTGGCCGGGGCCCTGGCTTCCGACCAGCGGGGGAGGATCCGGGACGCGGTCGTCTTCAAGGTCTGCGGGGCCACGCGGGGCGACGTGCTCGGCGCCTTTGCGACGGAGTTCCTCCTCCTGGGAGCCGGGGCGGGAATTCTGGCGGCCGCCTTGGGCACGGGGGCGGCTTGGGCCGTGGTGGTGGGCCTGATGGACGCGCCCTTCGCCTTTCCCGGCCTCACCGTCGGCGGCACGGCGCTGGCCGGTATCCTGCTCACGGTGGTCCTCGGTCTGGCCGGGACCGCGCGGGTCCTCGGCCAGAGACCCGCTCCGTTTCTCCGGGGGGAGTGAAGGAAACGCGACAGCGAGTTCGCCCGGACGCTCCGCGTCCGTGGGCGGACGGGAAGGGAGTCGGTCGAAGCGATGGGAGAACGGGTGCTCGCGGGGGACATCGGAGGGACCAAGGCGACCCTCGCCCTCTTCCGCCTCCAGGAGGGAGGAAGGCTTGTCCTGGAGCGGGAAGCGACGGCGCCAACGGAGGCGCACGCGAGTGCGGCGGCGTTGGTGCGGGACTTCCTCGGTCCTCGGTCGCGGGAGGTGGACGCCGCGTGCCTGGGGGTGGCCGGCGCCGTGCGCGACGGGGCGGTGCGGGCGCCGAACCTCCCCTGGACGGTGGGCCGGGACGAGATCCGGGACCTGGGGATCGGCTCGGTCGAAATCATCAACGATGTCCTGGCCACCGCGTGGGGGATCGGGGAGCTTCCGGAGGGGTGTTTCGCGGAGTTGAGCCCGGGCCGCCCCGACCCTGACGGCAACCGGGCCCTGATCGCGGCCGGCACCGGGTTGGGGGAGGCGATCCTCTTCCGCCACGCCGGGGCATGGGTGCCGGCGGCATCGGAGGGCGGCCACTCGGACTTTGCCCCTACCGATCCGCTCCAGGCGGAGTTGCTGGCGCACCTCGACGCGATTTACGGGCGGACGAGTTTCGAGAGGGTCCTCTCCGGGCCCGGCTTGGGAAACATCTACCGGTTCCTGGTGGAGACCGGACGGGGAGCCGAGTCGGCGGACGTCGCCGCGTGCCGGGCGGCGGGGGACGTGCCCAGGATCATCGCCGAGGAGGCCCTGCGGGGCCCGGACACGGCCTGTGCCCTGGCGCTCGAAGTGTTCGTGAGGGTCTACGGTGCCGAGACGGGGAACCTCGTCCTGAAGGCGCTGGCGACGGGAGGGGTCTACATCGGGGGAGGGATCGCCCCGAAGATCCTTTCCAGGCTGCGGGACGGGCCCTTCCTTGACGCCTTCTGGAACAAGGGGCGGCTCTCCGCCGTGCTGCGAGAGGTGCCGGTCCGGGTGATCCTGGAGCCGAGGGCTGCCGTCTTCGGAGCCGCGCGCTACCTGGTCCGGGCGGGCTGACGGGCTCCTTCCCGGGAAGAATACGGGGGCGTCCGGCTCAGAGGGTCGCTTCCCGCCTCGTGGCCATCGGGGGCGGGCCCCCGGCTCGGGCAACGGGCGCTGGGGCTCCCGTGAGCTCTATGCCCATCCCGCCGGAGAGGGTTTCGTCATGGCGCCCTCCCGAGCCGCGAACCCAGCGGACGACCCCTTCCAGGTGCACCGGCCCCCGGTTCGTCTGCACCGTCAATCGTACCCGGCTCCCCTGCAGGCGGGTGCTCGGGGATCGCAGCAGCAGGCCCCTGGGGGAGACGTCCTCCACGAGGACGTGGACGGCCCCAGGGTCGAGCCGCGCGAGGGACTGCGACCTCTCCCGCTTTTCCGTGCGGCGGTCGCCTCCGCGCCGTCCGGCCGCAACGGTTTCCGGGCGAGGGGGGTGACGGGAAGTTGGAGGGGCGGGTTCGAAGGCCCCTTGCGACGGTTGGCGGCTTCCGCCGTTGTTCCCGTTCCGCGGACGTCGAGCGAGTTCCTCGCGGTGGGACTCCACCATCGCCGTCAGAAGGGAGGGGTCGGGGATGATGGGACGCACGCCCAGGCGGTCGTACGTTACCAGCTTGCCTACGTGCTCCATCGCCTCCTGCAGCCGGGGGAGGGCGGCGTCGAGGTCGCCCGCGCCCCGTGCTGTGGCCAGACATTCTCGAATTCGGGCCACGCGGGTGGTGGCGTCGGACCGGAGGGTCTCGTCGCACTCGCGGCAGAACCGCCCCTCTCCTCCCGACGTCGACCAGACCGCCCGCCCGCAGTATCCACATCGCTTCATCGCAGCACCTCCTGTGCCACTCCCCCGGTGTCCCTCTCCTTCGGGTCGTCTGGCGAAAGGGTCTGCAAGTCCCGGACCATCAAGGAGTGCGGCATCCGACGCGGGTTCTTGTGGAATGGAACGGAACACTCGCCTTCGGGCAGGGCAAAATGATTCCATTCTGTGGAATCATCGTGGACCGCAGGATCTCGGGTTTCCTCTGGCCGGGTGGCCCCGGTTCGGGGGACGGGCTTTTGTGCTTCACACCCCCTCCCCGATGGTGTACGTTCTGCGGTTCGTCGTGCCCGTGCGAGAGTGGCGGAACTGGCAGACGCACTGGACTTAGGATCCAGCGGGCAACCGTGGGGGTTCGAGTCCCCCCTCTCGCACCATTCTCCCCGGAAGCCTCCCGTCCGCCCCGTCGGGTTGTCGGGGCGGACGCAGGGGGTCGTCTCCGCCCCGGTCCTGGGCAGACACCTGCCACCAGAGTCGCTCCCGGATGCGTCGGGCCCTGAGCGTGCCCGAGAACGCCCTCTCGGGAGGAAGAAGGAGTCGTCCTTGAAGGTGCAAGTCGAGTCCATCAGTCCCGTGAAGTCCAAACTCGCCGTCGAGGTGCCCGGGGAGGAGGTCGCCCGGGAGCAGGAGGCCGCCTACCGCGACCTGCAGCGCACGGTCTCGGTGCCGGGGTTCCGCAAGGGCAAGGCCCCGCGCCACGTCCTCCAGCGGCTCTACGGGGAGCGGGTGCGGTCGGACGTCGTGGGCCGCGTCATCGAGAAGGCCTATTACGAGGCCCTGCAGTCGGAACAGATCGTTCCCGTGTCGGACGCCGACATCGAACTCCAGTCGGTGACCGACGAGGGCGGAGTGGCGTTCACGGCGGTCGTGGAGATCCGGCCGACGGTCGAGCCGAAAGGCTACTCGGGACTGCTGCTGCAGAAGGAGAGGGTCGCAGTCGACGCCCCCGAGGTGGAAGCCCGGCTCGAAGCCCTCCGCTCCCAGCGGGCCACCTTCGAACCCTCTGCGGACGGCCACGAGGTGGGGCAGGGGGACATGGTGGTGATCGACTACGAGGGCTCCGTCGACGGAACGCCCTTCGCGGGCGGGCGAGGCGAGGACCGGACCGTCATCGTGGGCTCGGGAACCCTGGTGCCCGGTTTCGAGGAGGGGATCCTCGGCATGAAGGCGGGAGAGGAGCGCACGGTCACGGTGCAGTTCCCCGCCGACTATCGAGCCGAGGAACTGGCCGGCAAGGAGGCCGCGTTCCGGATCGCGCTCAAGGACGTAAAGGTCCGCAAGTTGCCGGAGCTCGACGACGATTTTGCGCGGGATACGGCCGGGGCCGAAGGACTCGACGACCTCCGGGCGAAGGTCCGGGCCTCCATCGAGGGTGAGAAGGCGAGCCGGGTCGAGCGGCAGTTGCGGGAGCGGACGATCGACTCCGTGCTGGATGCCAACCCCTTCGAGGTCCCCGACAGCATGGTGCGGTCCCAGCAGGAGTTCAGCCTGGAGCGCCTGCGGCGCGACCTCACCCAGCGGGGGCTCGACCCGGAGGCCTTGGGCATCGAGCGCCCGGACGTGCAGCAGTTCCACCGGCGGGCGGCGGAGCGGTCCGTCCGATGGGCCTTCCTCCTCCGGGCTCTGGCGGCGAAGGAGGGGGTGGCGGTCTCCGACGAGGATCTCGACGGGAGGCTCCGCGCGATCGCGGAAGCCGACGGGCGTCCCTACGAAGCGATCCGGGCCTTCTTCGAGCAGGATGACCGCATGGACGCCCTGCGCAGCAGCATGCTGGAGTCCAAGGTCCTGGAGCGGGTCCTCTCGACGGCCACGGTGGAGGAGGTGGAACCTGGAACGCTCGAGGGGCAGGGAGGGGCCGATGAGTAGCCTGATACCGTTCGTAGTCGAGAAGACGAGCCGCGGAGAGCGTTCCTACGACATCTACTCCCGGCTGCTGAAGGACCGTATCGTGTTCCTCGGGTCCGAGATCGACGACAACGTCGCCAACGTCGTGATCGCGCAGCTGCTGTTCCTCGAGTCGGAGGACCCGGCTGCCGATGTGTACCTCTACATCAACTCTCCCGGGGGGATGGTCACATCGGGGCTCGCGATCTACGACACCATGCAGTACGTCCGGCCCGACATCTGCACGTTGTGCCTGGGCCAGGCGTCCAGCATGGGGGCGCTCCTGCTCGCGGCCGGCACGGCCGGGAAGCGCTGGGCGCTGCCCCACTCGCGGATCATGATCCACCAGCCCCTGGGAGGCTTCCGCGGGCAGGCCACGGACATCGAGATCCATGCCCGGGAGATCCTGCGATTGCGGGGGGCGCTGAACCAGATCCTGTCGCGGCACACGGGCAAGGACATCGAGACGATCGGCTCCGACACGGAGCGCGACTTCTTTATGGATGGAGAGCAAGCCGTCGCCTATGGTATCGTGGACAGGGTCATCGAGAAGCATGTTTCCGTGGCCGGCGGCACCTGATCTGCTCGGGAGAATCCAAGGGTGAATTCGAGAAAGGGTAAGGGGAGCGGGCTCTACTGCTCCTTCTGCGGCAAGGGCCAGGAGGACGTGCGGAAGCTCATCGCGGGTCCCACGGCCTACATCTGCGACGAGTGCATCACGCTCTGCAACGACATCATCGCCGAGGAGGCCGCGCCGCAGCCGTCGCTGGAGGAGAACCTCCCGGCCCCTGCGGAGATCAAGTCGTTCCTGGACGACTACGTGATCGGGCAGGAGCGGGCCAAGCGGGTCCTGGCGGTGGCGGTCTACAACCACTACAAGCGCATCTACGCCCAGCCGCGTCCCGGCGACGACGTGGAACTCGAGAAGTCCAACATCCTGCTCATGGGGCCGACGGGGTGCGGCAAGACGCTCCTGGCGCAGAGCCTCGCCCGGGTCCTGCGCGTTCCCTTCGCGATGGCGGACGCGACGAGCCTCACCGAGGCCGGCTACGTGGGCGAGGATGTGGAGAACATCATCCTCACCCTGCTCCAGAACGCCGACTACGACGTGGAGAAGGCGCAGAAGGGCATCGTCTACATCGACGAGATCGACAAGATCGCGAAGAAGACCGAGGGCCCCAGCATCACCCGCGACGTCAGCGGCGAAGGCGTTCAGCAGGCACTGCTCAAGATCCTGGAGGGCACCATCGCCAGCGTGCCGCCCAAGGGCGGGCGCAAGCACCCGCAGCAGGACTACATCAAGATCGACACCCGCAACATCCTGTTCCTCTGCGGTGGGGCCTTCGTCGGGCTCGAGGACGTCATCGAACAGCGGCGCGGCACCAAGAGCATCGGGTTCGGCGCGAGCGTGAAGAGCCGGCGCCAGAAGCGCGTCGAAGGCATCCTCGGGGAAGTGCAGCCACAGGACCTGATCAAGTTCGGGATGATCCCGGAGTTCGTGGGGCGCCTTCCGATCTACGCGGCCCTCGAGGAACTCGACGAGCCGTCGCTCGTGCGGATCCTCAAGGAGCCCAAGAACGCCTTGGTGAAGCAGTACCGGAGGCTCTTCGACCTCGAGGGCGTCACGATCTCCTTCACGGACGGCTCCCTGAAGGCCATCGCGCGCGAGGCCATGCGCCGGAACACCGGAGCGCGGGGGCTGCGGGCCATCCTCGAGTCGGTCATGCTCGACCTCATGTACGATATCCCTTCACAGAAGAACGTTCAGGAGGTCGTGGTCAACGAGGACGTGATCTCCCGTGGGGAGGCGCCCATCATCCTCTACGGCGGGCAGGACTCCGAGCGCCTCGGCACCGGCTGACCGGCGGGAGGACCAGCCATGACGACCCCCAAGAGCGGCTCCGACCGCGTCTTGCCCCTCATTCCCCTTCGCGACGTCGTCGTCTTCCCCCACATGGTGATTCCTCTCTTCGTGGGCCGCGAGAAGTCCATCGCAGCCCTGGAGGAGGCCATGGCGGCGGATCGGGAGATCCTTCTGGCAGCGCAGAAGGAGGCCCGTGTCAACGAGCCGGGGCCTGGCGACATCCACGGCGTCGGGACGGTGGGGGCCATCATCCAGCTCCTCAAGCTCCCAGACGGCACGGTCAAGGTCCTCGTGGAGGGGCGCACGCGTGCGCGCCTGAAGAGCTACCTGGCCGCGGACCGGTACTTTCTTGTGCAGGCGGAAGAGCTGCCCGAGGCCGCC